>JAUVLN010000206.1 GCA_030600725.1 Thermoplasmatota archaeon
TGAACTATCTGGTTTTGATGTTGATATCTATCAAGGAGAATGGGATGTTGGTGGAAAAAAGAAAAAAACCCTCAAAAGGGGGTGCGAAATGTAAGTATAAACATCGATTAATACGGAATAAAAGTAATGATTAAGGAGGGGAATAACGATGATAACAAAATATGAATTGAGGATAATGGAAAATGGCGAACATATAATCTCTCAAATGCAGGACTTCAGGCATAATAAAAGCAAATCGAAGATGAAAGATGTCATTTTACAATCTATAGACTATAACCTCACATCGAATTTGGCCGAAATAGAGGATATCGAAAGTATCGAGGTCGTCATAAACATACATCATACAGAAGAAAAAAAGAAGGCATTGAAGGAGATAGCAAAGAAAAAAGTCAATAGAACGTATTTGTATAACGAAGATAAATAATAGGCTCTGATAGACCTTCTCACTGTATCTTTATATTTTCCCTATCGTCCTGAGTTCTACGAACATACTTCTCCCCTGTAATCGCCAATCTGATAGGTGTGGTCCGTAAACGTCAATTACCTCATTTGATAATGAAAACCCCTGTTTTAAATACTCACCTGATGATATTTCACTCATGGATCCGGAAGAAAGGAAGCTATTCTCCAGGGACTGCTTTGTTTCCATGGGTGGGAATTCCGGGGTGGGAAGGGTGGAGATCACACATAAAAGGCTTCTCGTACAGAAGCTTTCTATGAAGATATTCGGTGTCAGACCCCCCCATTGGGAGACCGTTCTCGATGTCGATATAAACGATGATATCATCTGTTCCGAGGGGAGAAAACGGTCCATTTTTATAACGGCCGATGGAAAGGAAGTGACCCTTGCCAATAGGAACCTCAGCGGTAAGTTCTTCTCCGAGGAGATCCGGAGAAATCTACTTCTTTCCAGAAATATCGACAGCAACCCGATGTATTTCTCCTGATGGTCGATAACCATATCCCGAATGTTTTTTCATAACGTCCCGTCTTTGGACAACGACGATCTCATTGGGTCTGATCTTTCCGGTACGTTAGCAACAACTGGAAACCGATAGACTCAGGCAGAATCGGTTCCTTCGGAAATCGATTCTGCAAACATTGTAAAAAATTCTATTTTTTGTCGAAGTTTGAACTTTTTACAATATACCCACTCCCACGAACATATATGGTGAGTGAAGCTTTTTTTTTATAATCTAACGGATAAGGTATATCGTCTCCATTCCAATTGCTTAAAAAAAAACAGGAGGGAATGTTCTGGAGGTAGACTGGAATAGGTGCAGGTACTGTGGGAAGAACCTGAAGAAAGGAAAAAGCTCGTCAAGATCGTTATGTTCCGACTGCTCCGGTCCGGATCACCAGGTCTGACCGGAAAGACAAATCTTAACTACAGAGACATAGATGAGCGGTCGTGTTCGAATTGAACAGGAGGCAGTTGGCAAAGCTGGCACTTCCGTTTCTGCTCCTTCTGATCGTCATCAACATACCCAGACCCGAAGGGTTGACAGGCGACGGCCAGATGATGTTCGGGGTGCTGGCATGCGCAGCATCGCTGTTCCTTCTGCAGCCGATCCCCCTCGGCCTATCAGGCATAGTTGTCCTCATTCTTCCCCTGATCCTGGGGGCGACGAACGTCCGGGAGACCTTCAGCTCGTTCGGAAACTCCGCGGTATTCTTCCTCATCGGCGCCTTCATGATAGCGGCCACGGTGGAGAGGACGCCACTGCACCGGAGGGTATCCCTTGGGTTCCTCAGATTCGCCGGCTCCTCCCCGAAGCTTTTGGTGCTGGCCACGATGATGTCCGGCGCGTCGCTCACCTTCATCATGCCGGAACATGGGGTCATCGTTCTTCTCGTTCCCGTTCTTGTTTTCACCATCATAAAAGTGGGCCTGCTTCCATTGAGGAGCAACCTGGCCAAATCCATCATGATCGGTGCCGCCTACGGGTGCACGATCGGCAGCCTTGCAACCCCCCTGGGAGGGGCGCGAAATCCCCTCACCATAGGCTTCCTGAACTCCCAGGGCATAGAGGTGGATTTCCTCAGATGGATGGTCATCTCCATGCCGATCGTGGTGATATCCCTGTTCGCCGTGTGGATAATATTGATCCTGATGTTCCCCACGGAGGTGAAGGACCTCAAGATCGCATCCCGCGTCATCAGGGACGAAACGAATGAACTCCCCAGGTTCAAGGGGAGGTCCAGGACCATCGTTGTAACCCTTATCCTGATAGTTCTTGGCTTCGTCATCCTCCCGTACTTCATTAACGTTGAGATATCCCTGATCGCACTCGTAGGGGGGGTCGTGCTCTTCATCGTCGGCGGGATGAACTGGGAGGATGTTGAATCGAAGATCCCATGGGGTATCATCCTCCTCTACGGCGGCGCCATTTCCATGGGCATCCACCTGGCGAATTCCGGCGCCGCAACCTGGCTTGCGGATAGGGTGCTGGAACATACATACGGATATGAATTCCTCTCCATACTTCTGGTCCTTCTCCTCTCCAAGGTCCTCACCGAGGTGATGTCCAACACGGCAGCCGTCTCGATAATGCTCCCCATCGGATACGCTGTGTTCTCCGAGACCGGCCTTCCCGCCGAGATGGGGGCGATGCTCGTCGGGCTCTCGGGAGGTCTTGCGTTCATGTTCCTGATCTCCACTCCGGGGAACCTGATCTCATACTCATCGGGTTACTTCACGCAGAAGGACCTTCTCAAGACTGGATTCGTCGTTAACGCCGTCACCATCGGGATCGTCCTGCTTGTGGCGTATACTTACTGGAAATGGATAGGTGTGTGGTGATGTTCAGGAAGATATTGATATCGGTTCCAATGGAGCAGTTCCCGGAGCTTGCCATCAACAGGGCAAAGGATATGGAGGAGAGGTTCGGATCGGAGATCATCCTCTCCTATGTGATCGAGGATAACGTCTTTGACCGCATCTCCGGAAAGCTCAAGTTCGTCATGACGGAGAAGGAGGCGCATAGGTTCGAAGATGAGATGGTAAAGACCCACAGGGAGAAGGCCAACAAACTCGTCAGGAGGGAGGTGGAGCGCATACTCGACGAGAAGCTGGACGGTTTCACCGTGGAAAAGGGAATATACTTCGAGGAGGTCCTCAAAACGATCAAGGAGCAGAGGCCGGACCTCATCCTGATGGAGTACAACCCTTTCGACATGCTGAGGTACAGGATCCTGGATAGGTGTCCGATACCCGTGTGGGTGGAGAGGAAGTCGGGCCCGATACGAAAGATCGGGCTTTTCTGTACCAACCTCGCGCCGAACGTGAAGGCACCTGTTATCGCAAAGAGGCTGGGAAAGAAGCTGGGCGCCGAGGTCAAGACCTATTTCATAAAGGACGGAAGGTCCGATATCGACAGCAAGGAACCAATGAGGGTCGCTCACAAGAACAACATCGATTGGAACGAGATCGTGGAGGATAAGGTGGAATCCTTCATCTACAGGAAGGTGAAGAGGGAGGATTTCGACCTGATAATCGTTGGCAGGATCAAGAGGAGGAAATACCTGCCATTCAGGTCCAGGTTCGTAAAGAAGACCAAGTGTTCCGTTCTTCTCGTGAACTGAACGTTATATGACAGGAGCCAAACGTTACTATCTACCATGGCCACTATAGTAACATATAAGTATTATCTACGGCCATATTCTATTGGAGATCGAAATGGCCATGACCACGACAATCCAGATCCGTACCGATACAAGAGATGCACTCAAGGATATCGGCACCATGGGAGATGACTATGATATTGTGATAGAGAGGCTGATCAGGGAGCATAACAGGGAGAAGCTGGTTCAATTCAGCAGGAAGATCGTGGAGGAGAGGAGGGCGGAGTTCGTTGACATCGAAGAGCTTTAAGGTCCTTGTCCTGCCTGAACTATTCTTACAGATACCTCATGATAGAGAGGACCGGATCAAGAGAGCACTCAAGGATCTGAGATCGCCATTCCCCGGGATCGGAAGAGGGGATAAGAAAGAGATCAAGGGTGCAAACGATATCGTCTACAGGCTCAGGATCGGGGACTACAGAGCGTTCTACCGTATCGATAAGGACGGGCTATCGGTTTTCGTCTTTGATATCCTGACCGCGGAACAGGCGCATAAGAAATACGGAAGATTGTAACACTTCTTTCCAATTTATCCAACGTAACTGTATTCAGCCTAACTTTGACATATGAGTATTTACGAGTGTCAAAGTGAGGCCTCTCCCAACATTGACAGGCTAAGATCCTGATGAATCGGTAGATTCATCCAACCTTCACCGTGCCAACGAATCAATAGATTCGTCTTAGGCCTTGTATGGGATTAAGTGTGTAAAATTTTCATTTTGAGTAGATTTATCCCCTCGAAACCAACTCCTTTGAAATTAATATTTTCCAAGTACTGGATAGGTCCCAAATTGCTGGTGTTGGAACCCTTATTTTCTTTGGT
>JAUVLN010000175.1 GCA_030600725.1 Thermoplasmatota archaeon
CTATACTAGTAATATTTGGATATTAAATAATGTATTTATTGACATTGATAACTACGCTATGAGTTTAAATAGCAATGAAACCAAGATATATAATAATAAATTTGTTAGAATTGGTGGTGTTGGGATATCTTTTTTTTATGGATATTCAAATATATTATCAAATACATTTGAATCATGTGGTATGGGAATATCAATTAATGGTTACCCATTTGGCCAAATCCTTATTACTAACAATACAATAATTAATTCAAAAAATGGAATATCCATTTCATCTTCATATAATAATATTCCAAAACCTGAATTAATAGGGAACACAATTTATAATATTACTGAATATGGAATTCATTGTGACGGGTCTTCGTTTAATTTATCTAATTCGGAGATTTCAAAATGTGGAATTGCGGGTATTTACTTTGAGGATTTTGGGTGGGGGGTCTTAACCAATAACACAATAAAGGATTCAAAAGATGGGATATTTGGAAACCGTGGGAGTTTTTTTGCAAATAATAATACTATTCGCAATAATACTGGTCTGGGATTATATATTTATGGCCGGAAAAACAAAGAAATCAAGGGTAATATCATCGAAAATAATGGACATGGATTAAAACTCAAAGATTGTGAAGATATGATAATATCTGGTAATTATTTTATTGATAACACCATTCAAGCTTCTCAAGAGGGCGACGGGATAAATAAATGGTATCTTGATTATCCGATAGGAGGGAACCATTGGTCGGATCATACTGGAAAAGATGTGAAAAGAGGTGCACAACAGGCCTTATGGGGTTCGGATGGATTTGTGGATAATCCATACACAATAACAGGTGGAGGATGGGATAACTATCCCATATTTGTGGATAATGTTAATCCCATAGTCCAAAATATAAACGATGCAACGATAGATCCAGGGACAGTGTATAATTTCGACTGTACCGAGTCCTGGGACGACCAGATGGTAACATCTGCCCTCTGGGAATTCGTCTATGACGATATTCCCCGATCCATCAATCATTTGGAATTTGATTTCCAATTCAACACTACGGGCGTTTACCCTGTTAACCTCACGGTATATGATTACTACGGGAACCGCGATAGGACCTCTTTTACTATTACCGTACTCGATGCGACACCTCCCGTTCCGATTGTGGATGATACTATAACGTATGAACAAGGGGACACGGTGACATTTGATGGAAGCGGTTCCTATGACAACGCCGGGATCGTGAACTGGACCTGGGTTTTCGATTATGAAGGAGATGAGATATTACTTTTCGGGGAAACTGCACAGTTTACCTTCATCGTTCCTGGTTATTACGATTGCACACTCTTTGTCTCCGATGAGGCTGGTCACACCGCATCATTAGATTTCATATTGACCGTTTTCGATCTCGAAAACCCCGTTTGCGATGCGGGGAGAGATCTCATTGCTATGAACGGTGAACTGATCACATTTGATGGGAGCGGTTCAACCGATAACTCTATCATTGCAAACTATACCTGGAACTTCACCTACGACGGTGAGGAACAGATCTTCTCTGGTGATACCTTCTCGTTCTACTTCATCACACCTGGCGATTACAAGGTCTACCTGACCGTAAGGGACCTTTTCGGAAATGCAGATAGTGATGTGAGGAATATCAGGATCACAGACACCCACCCTCCCAATGCGGTCATCAACGGATCCAGAACGCTATTACCCGGAGAAAGATTGGTGTTGGATGGGAGCAGTTCAACGGATAATGGCAGGATAGTGAAATACAAATGGACCTTCGATGACGGAGGACCAATATCAATTCTCGGTGAGTTCCTCGATTACGAGATAGTAAATATCGGTGAGATTCTCGTCACATTAACCGTATGGGATTCGTCCTTCAACAACGATTCCACCCAAGCGGTGATAACCTACCTTGATACGGAGAATCCGATAGCGAATGCTGGAGATGACATAACAGTAGCAATCGGTACGACCGTAACATTCAATGGTTCGACATCAACTGACAACGGTAGGATAGTGAAATATCAGTGGGAGTTTATTTACGACCTTGAGGAAGTAACTCTATTTGGTGAGACACAGACATTCACATTTAATGCATCTGGAACTTACAGCATATTACTAACGGTGTATGATCAATCTGGAAACACCGGCGATACCACATTCATTGTTAACATAATAGGGACCGGAAATCTGGAGGGTGTTGTCAACGGTGAAAATGGTAAACCGATAGAAGGTGCAAAGGTCACATTACTGGATATTAATGGAGTAGAGCATTTAACCACCACCGATTCAATGGGTAGGTTCTCGTTTACAGATATCCCGATGGGAAAAGCCAGCTACACAGTCAGTAAGGGAGGGTTTGGTGACTTTGAGGGGGAGGCAAACATCCCCGCATTGGGAACAGCATCTATAGACTCATCTCAGATCATCCTAAAAGAGGAAGGGAGCAACCCCCCTCCAAATCCCCTTGTGTTTATCGCTTTAATAATATTAGCCCTGATCATCATCGCTGTGGTTGTTTTTCTTGTAGTTCGGTCGAAGAAGAAAGGTAAGGAAGGAATGGAGCCCCCATCGGACGAGACCCCGGAGGATACCATCTCTCCGGAGGAGGAACTGATATCCGAAGAGATCTCAACCACCCCAACGGAGGAAGATACGATTCTCGATGAAACCTTCATGGAACAGCAGGAGGACCTCCAGGGAGATCTCCAGGAGGACGTATTCGGGGACTATGATCTCCCGCAGGATCAGACCGAGAAGATGGTTGAACCCCCAGCGGAGGGTGAAACCAGTCCGGCAGAGGAGATTCCCCAAGAAGATAATACCGAACCTCTCCAAAACCCTGATCCAGTACCCGATCCTGTTTCGTGAATATCCTCTCTCTCACAGATGTTTTAATAATGCCGTGAGGATATGGGTTCCTACCGAATCTATCGGAGGATCAGGGATTGGCAGAGAGAATAAAGACCAGATGCCCCGCCTGTGAAACCAGGCTAAAACTCCGCATGCCGCCGGGGACTCGCAGAGGTCAGTTCGTATTCACCTGCGACCACTGCGACGCCCATTTCATGATAGATATCCCCGATTCAAAGAGCTCGGAACTTGATGTGATAGCCATCTCGGGACCCGGCGTACTCGTCGATGACAAGCATATAAGACGGGCTCCCGGCCTGGACCGCGAGAAGAAGAGCACCGTCAAGGCGGAGAGGAGGTCAAAGGTGGAGGTTATCGACGAGGGCAGGGAGAAGCGGTACAGAAGGCTCACCATCGTCATGGTCCTTCTCCTTCTCACCGGAGGCCTTGGCGTCCTCTATTCCATCGTCAACATCTCCAACTCATTCGCCATCAAGGATATCGAACAGCAGCAGTCCGGGGATTGGGCCTCCTTCACCATCTGGGCGCTGGACTCCCAAAATGGAAGAGGACTTGAGGGGGTCAACGTGACGGTCATCTCCGACGACAGAACTGTATCGGGCCTTACCGACAGCGAGGGGTTGGTAGTGATCGAAGGTCTTGATGCAGGAAAGAAAACGCTGAACCTCTCACTGGACGGATACCACTCCAACACGGGAATTGTCCACATAAGGATCGGAACCCCCAATGTGGTCGACATACCGATGACGCAAGGGAACCCCTCGATCGTCGATCCCCTGCCCACGAAGCAGTTCGGATCGAGCTCGCCACCGTTCCTTCTGACGGATTTCATGGCGATCCTCATGATGCTCTCCGCATTCATGGCATTCCTGAGCGCATACTTCGTCCACAGGAGGGAGTTCTTCAGCCTCGCACTCGGCCTCGCATTCCTCTCCTCCTTTTCAGTCGGATTCGTGGTCGGGTCCATCTTCTCCGTCATCTCAATATTCCTTATAATCACATCCTACAAAGGGTTCTCACACACATACGAGCTGAGGTGGATCCTGGAGAGGGTGGGGCGTGAGGATATCAGGAGGTTCTTCTCACAGGAGAGGGAGGTGCAGAAGTTGGAAGGGCTCCCACCCGTGCGAAGGAGATAGTTAAAGCTCCTCGCCGCAGAAAGGGCAGAATTTGGGATCCTTTCTCATCAAGACGGACTCCCCGCAGTAAGGGCAGTATCTAAGAGGAGGTTTTCCCCTGGGCATCTTCACGGGCAGCCCCTTTGAACCGTTCCCATTCGAGGAAGGTCTCTTCGGTTCCTCCTTCGCCTCCCCTTCATCCAGTGAATTCGGCGATCTGAAGACCGTCTCATCCACACTGCCTGTTGTTGTGCTGATGTTCCCCGCCAGCTGTGATAGGCCTCCGGCCTTCTCGTCATAGAGGATCACCACATCGGGCATTCGGGACTTGATCCTCTCAAGAGCCTCGCTATCATCGATCAGATAGAACAGGTTCGCCGCCTCCTGGAGCTTTCCTGCCGCCTCGAAATCCCTTGCCTTGGTCCGGTATTCGTCCGCCATCTTCTCCTTCAATCTGATAACGTTGTTCTCATCCTCTATCATCTCGTAGATCCTGAGGGCCTCTGCGTATAGATGAAGCGATTCATACCACTGCGCCTGGGCGATCCTGTCCTTCGTGATCGTGTCGTTCCGTTCCCTGAGCTCCTCTTCATCTCCCATGGGGGTCACCTGGAGATCCGCGGATCCATCTCCAGTAAAAAATAGCATACACTACTTAATAAACTAACGATGTAATTACCACTTTATTATCCGCCTGGCCGATCCGCCTGGCCGATATGAACGACAATAACGGTTTTAGGAAACGTATATATAAGCGTTGTTTATTCTCCGCTTGCTCGCACTATGAGCCAATGATTGATGAAGGCCCCGGACCCCGGTGGCCTGAAGGAGGTAATTACATGGCAAACGCTACGTATGTGAAGTTCGAGATGCCCAAGGATCTCGAGGAGTCTGTTTATGAAGCAGTTGAGCTGGCCAGGGATACCGGTAAGCTCAGGAAGGGTGCAAACGAGGTGACCAAGGTCATCGAGAGAGGGAAGGCCAAGCTCGTCGTGATGGCCGCTGACGTCTCCCCTCCCGAGATAATGATGCATATCCCATATCTCTGCGAGGAGAAGGGCATACCCTACGCGTATGTCCCCAACAGGCAGGAGCTTGGGAACACGGCATCCCTGAAGGTACCCACAACGGCTGTGGCCATCATCCAGCCAGGGAAGGGCAAGGTTCTGGTGGAGACCATCTCCAAGAAGCTTGCGGACCTTCGTAAGAAAGAGTGAGGAGGATTATAATTGCCCATCGATGGAATCCCGGCCGAGGTCGTGGAGCTGATAGGCAGGACCGGTATGGCCGGAGAGGCCACCCAGGTCAAGGTTAGGATACTCGACGGAA
>JAUVLN010000076.1 GCA_030600725.1 Thermoplasmatota archaeon
GGAACGTAGAATCTTTTTTGATTTCTTTCGACAGAATATATTATCAGCAACAGTTTTCTCGCACATGCTGTCAATGCAACCATATGCGGTTTACCTCTCTTCTTCAGCTGAGCGTATCGATGCTTGATCACAGGGTTTCGACGAACCGCTACAAGAGTTGCATTCATCAGGTATCGACGAAGAAAACGATTGCCTCTCTTTGATATTCGTCCGGTTCGATTGACTGATTTGCCGGATTGAGTTATTCTTGGATCAAGGCCTGCGTATGCAGTAACAGCCTTGTTTCCTTTGAACCGATTCATATCACCATATATTCCAAGAATAACAGCACATGTTATCGGTCCCAACCCTGGGATCGACATAGCTATCGGGTCGATGTCCCTGATAGCTCGATCGATACGGTCTTCCAGCCTATTGAGCTGCTTCAGCAGAAGGTCATGCTGATCGAGTATGAATCTCACTTCGATGACAAGTGATTCCTTGTAGTACTCCGGCATGGTTGTCTTCTCGAACGATGTGATAACAGATCTTGCTTTATCAGGAATGGCTTTCGAGCTCATGTAGTTCTTAATCATTATTTTCTCAACCTCTTCTTGGGTGATATCAAAGAGTCTGGTCAACTTGATTGATCTTCTCAATATCTCCTTTGAAGATTTTCCCAGGACATCGGTGAAAACAATATCATATCCTGGACATAGAACCGTGAGAGCTGTTCTGAGTTCGGTTTTCAATCTCGCAGCTTTATCCTTCAACCTGTGATGTAGGAGACCGAGCTCACGCATCCTTATATGGTTCTGATCTTTGAGATATCTTTGTGTATTCTCGATAGCATCCAGTTTGAGCGCTTTAGTTATCACTTCTGCATCTATCTTGTCTGTCTTTGTGTTTCGGATCCTACCTTTCCTCAAGCTGCATATCTCAATAGGATTGAACTCCCTTACCTCGAACCCCTGTTTGAGCAGGTAATCCATCAGGTTTCGATGATATACTGCTGTGGATTCTAACCCGATCAGAGCCTTGGTAGAAGCCTTTTTTCTTGCGTTGTTGATATCCTGAATGAACCGATCCATATCGTCCATTGATTGTGCATATGTTCTTGGTTTCATCAGGATCTCGTTTTCGTCGTTCTTGATACATGCATCGAATTTGTATTTCGATACATCCACGCCAACATATATTCTGTCCATCTCTTTTCACCTCGAAAAAATATATAGTGGCTGAGGTCCTATGCCCTATTGGCCTGTATGTGCACGGGTATGCCTGTAGATGAAGTCCATGTACGTAGATCAGCTTGGCTGACTTATGGCACATAGCGTGTGTATTCGTGCACGGCCACACAGACCTGGGGAAGCAGGTACGGAATCGAGGACTGGTGCCTCACATTGGCTCGCTTATCCCCAGCCGAATATGAAAGGAGGCAATGGGGCATAAAACCTCGCCATTACCCTTTAACACAACATTGGCGGAAGTAGGAAAATTTCCGAAAATGGACGTAAAAGGTAACATTTGAGAGGAGAATTATGAAATATAGAATCATTGGAATTCTATTGTTCGTACTCCTGATATTCATTAATGGATGTCTGGAAAGCAATGATGAGAAACCAAATGAGGAACCAAATCAGAAACCAATAGCGGATATCTCAGGAATTAATGGTAGAGGAATTTTAGGATTCGAGATTTCCTTCATTGTAACCGCTGAAGATCCTGACGGTGAAGTAATCCTTTTTGAATGGGATTTCGATGGAGATGGAATCTATGATTGGAATTCTACGACTACTGGAAATACAACATATCTTTATGGAATGGATGGAAAATTCAATGCTACCCTAAGGATCACTGATAATGATGGTGATTTCTCATTATTTTGGAAAGAAATTGATATTACAGGTAGATTACCGCCATCATCTTTTATCGGATTGGAGTCCTCGATCCAGGATGGTGATGTAATAGATGGAATTGTCAATATTACTGGTATTGTATGGATCGAATCATATGATAATATCAGTTCAATGAGTTATTCATTGATCCAAGGTATCTGGATCCCGATAAGTACAATCAATGTTACTATTGATGATGAAACAAAGGAATGCAGATGGAACATTACCATGGATACTTCAGATTATGCTAATGATATCTATGATCTTATTTTTTCAATTGACCTAGAACAATGGGGCAGTCATCGATATGATATACATTATATATCGATAAATAATTGAATTCCCACTTCATTATTTCCCAGTCCCCCCCAAAAAAGGAAACATTAATCGGTATGTTATCAATATATTCAAGGGTATTTTTGAGATCCATGAGTTCGTTTCCTATTTTCGGAGCAAGTCGGAAACGTGCAGAGCATTTTTCTGATGTGTGACCAATCCATGATCGGTCAAATATCAGGGAAAAACCCGACCAATAAAAGATATGATTCTCACAAGATGTCAATACAGGAAACCCTTATCCATCTACTGGTTCCATTTGATGAAATCCCTGATGATCACGTCGTGGTCGAATGCCAATTTGGGAAGCTTTTTCAGGTCATGCCACTTTGCCTCGGCGGCGTCGTCCCCTCCCTGGATCTCCCCTCCCGTCATTTTCAGATGATAGACAATTGATACGATGTGTCCCCTGGGGTCCCTCCCAGGCTTCGTCACTGCCTTGAACTCACCTATCATCTCCGTCTGCAGGTTCGTCTCCTCCAGAACCTCCCTGATGACCCCCTCCTCCCCGCTCTCATCATATTCAAGGAACCCTCCGGGAAGCGCCCATTCGCCCTGAAAAGGCCCCCTTCCCCTTCTGATCAAAAGGATCTTTTTTCCCTTCTCATCGAGCACTATCCCGTCAACTGCCAGCATTGGATGTTTTCTGGAGCTGTCCGTTTTCGTCTGGATCCTCTCCTTCACCATCTCATCTATATGGTCCACCGACTTCCTGTAGTTCTCCATCGCCACGCTCGTGTGGGATTCGATGATCGACCAGGCCAGGGAGAGGGATTCAAAGCGGATCTTGTATCCCTTTCTAGTTTTCTTCGAAGGGCCCTCCTCGACATCGTCGAGGGGTATCACAACCTCCTCGAGAAGGTCAAGGCCCTTGAGCTTGTTCAGGTATCGATAGAGCGTGGATTTGCTTGAATCGAGCTGGTCCAGAAGCTCATCTATGGTCCAGGGTTTTCCCGGATAAGACAGAAAGCAGTCCCTCATCATCCTGTAGGGGATCTCATCCTCGTGTGATTCCGGAATATATCCGATCTGTTTCAGGAAGGTCCTCAGCGCCTCATCGAGGTTATTCTCCCCCGTAAGGGGATTGTTCCTGACTACCCTAAGTTCGAACCCCATATCAACACCTGCTCTGTGAATAAGCAATCAGAGATTTAACCATTGAGTATGACCTGTCCCCTGATCTTCTGGAATGATGATACTATCCGGGAAAAGATGATATATGGATAGGTTTCTCTACCTCTCATGGTGAGGAATCCCCAGAGGAGGTCCAAGGCGGATAAGGAGGAGGACAGGCTATTCGACATCTTCGACGGTCCCATCAAGAACAGGAGGTACGGCCTGCGCGTCGACGATGAGGTGGATGTTACGGTCATCGCCGGTAACACGCTCATGAACGTCGAGGGAAAGGTGCTGGCCTACAACGATGATCTGGAGATCGTGGACGGGGAGGGTTTCTACCACCGTATAGTCATGGACTGGGTCGTTGATATCAAGATAATCAAGCATAACAGGCCCCCTCAGAACCTCGACCCGGAGTTCGCAAAGAGGCCCACAAGGGCAAAGGCGAAGAAACCCCATGTGGACCAGGCATACAGCTGAAGGGTTAAATTCCACTATTTTGATCCAAACAAGTTCACTTCAATCAGAAATCCCACTTAAGCATGAGCGGAACTTTATTAAGGTATTCTAACTTTACTCCTGACGATGGTCCAGTACGAGCAGGATATTGATGGTCCAAAGGACACCATGTGGCTTGCCAGGGAGCGTCTCGCTGAAAAGCTGGCATCGGAGATAATCCTTTCCAAGAACCCCAGCCATACCTTTCGTTCATGGAGGGAGCAGTTCGCGGTCTCACAGCAGGATCTGGCAAGTCAGATCGGCGTATCGCCTTCACAGCTCTCGGATTACGAGAAGGGGAGGAGGAAGAACCCTTCCCTCAACTTGATGAAGAGGGTGATCGCGGGGTTGATCGGCCTGGATGAGATAAGGGGCGCCCCGACCATAAAGAAATACTCCATGGACCTTCAGGACGAGGCGATAATCGATATCGCGGAGTTCACGGTGGGGATCAACCCCTCGGTCCTGATAGAGGTCATCGAGGGAGACCTTCAGAAGGAGCACGAGGATGAGTCGGAGAACTACATCAGAAGGCCCATCATGGGATACACCATGATAGATTCCATCCTCGGGGTCCTGAGGTTCTCATCGATGGATTACATGAAGGTTTACGGCAGGTCAACGGAGAGGGCCCTCCTGTTCACGAAGGTGGCCTATGGCAGATCACCGATGATAGCGGTCAGGTCACATCCCATCAAACCTGCGATGGTCATTTACATTAAACCCGACAAGGTTGACAGGCTGGCGATAAGGATCGCCAGCCTGGAGAGGATCCCTCTTGTCACCACTGAGCTGGACGTGGAGGAACTGAGCCGCAGATTGAGGAAGCTGATCTGATAACGGGGTGATATCTTGAGATCGGGAATAGTCAGTTACGGAGTGTACATACCCAGGTATCGGATATATCCGGCTGAGATAGGCCGGGTCTGGGGACAGGATGGAGAGGCCATGGGGAAAGCCCTGGGGGTGGAGGCGAAATCCGTCCCCGCACCTGACGAGGATGCCGCGACGATCTCGGTGATGGCCGCAAGAAGGGCGCTGGCGAGAAGCTCCATCGATCCGGGAGAGATCGGAGCGATATTCGTGGGAAGCGAATCCCACCCATATGCGGTGAAGCCGACGGCGACGATAGTCTCCGCCGCGATCGGGGCGACGCCGGTCATGACCGGAGCGGATCTGGAGTTTGCCTGCAAGGCCGGTACGGCCGGTTTCCAATCATGCCTCGGCCTTGTGAACAGCGACGATGGACAGATACCGATCAGATGTGCACTTGCGATCGGCGCGGATACCTCGCAAGGTGCTCCCGGCAACGCGCTTGAGTACTCCGCGTCCGCAGGAGGGGTGGCATTTATAGTGGGAAGGGAGGATGTGATCGCGGAGGTTGGATTGACGATGTCATACACGACGGACACCCCCGACTTCTGGAGGAGGGAGGGGATGAAGTATCCCTCCCATGCAGAGAGGTTCACCGGTGTCCCCGCATACTTCAAACACGTGGAGATGGGAGCGCGTCAGATCATGGAGAGGATGGGGACGAAAGCGTCCGATTACGACTATGCTGTCTTCCATCAACCCAATGGAAAGTTCCCCCTCAAGATCTCAAAGAGCCTCGGGTTCAATAGGGAGCAGATCCTGGCAGGCCTCTGGACTCCCAGGATAGGCAACACATATTCGGCATCGATGATGATGGGCCTTGCAGGCATCCTGGATGTCGCCAGGCCGGGGGAGAAGATCCTGGCGGTATCATACGGATCGGGTGCGGGTTCGGATGGTTTCCATCTGGAGGTCACCGACCTCATCTCGGAATATCCAAGGAGCAAGGCCCCACTGGTCTCCGAGGCCGCTGCGAACGGTATCGAGATCGACTACGCCACCTATTCCAAGTTCCGCAAGAAGCTCAAGATGGAGGGAGAATGATGGGAACGCTTGCAAGGGATGTCGCCATCATTGGTGTTGGACAGACCAGGTTCGGGGAACACTGGAACCTCACATTCAGGGAGCTGGGTATAGAGGCCGGTTTCCGCGCCATGGAGGATGCAGGGATCTCCAGCTCTAGGATCGAAGCGCTTTATACCGGGACAATGTCCTCGGGATTGTTCCTGAACCAGGAGCACGTTTCCGCCATGATCGCAGAGGTGGTGGGGCTCACGGAGAATCAGATCCCCGCCACAAGGATAGAGGCGGCGGGGGCATCGGGAGGCCTTGCCTTCCACCAGGCGATACTGGATGTGGCCTCCGGCCTGCATGACATAGTGGTTGTCGGAGGGGCGGAGAAGATGTCGGATGTGGTCTCGAACTTAGCCACGGAGTTCGTGGCATCGGGCGCGGACCAGGCATGGGAAGGATTGTTCGGCGCCACAATGCCATCCCTGTTCGCATTGATGGCGAGAAAGCACATGCACGATCACGGGACAACAAAGGAGCATCTGGCCCAGGTTGCCGTCAAGAACCACGCACATGGTGCCAAGAATCCCCTGGCCCAGTTCCAGAGGGAGATCACGCTGAACATGGCCGTCAACGCACCCATGGTCGCCGACCCGCTTGGGATGTTCGACTGCGCCCCCACCTCGGACGGCAGCGCCTCACTCGTCCTTTGTGATATGAAGACCGCGAAGGAGCTATCGGACGATCCGATAAGGGTGGCGGGGACCGGACAGGGCTCCGATTCCCTCTCCCTTGCCAACAGGAAGGAGATAACGTCGATGAGGTCCACCGTGGCCGCCGCAAGGAGGGCCTACGAGATGGCGGGCATCGGACCCGGGGATATCAGGGTAGCAGAGGTTCACGATTCCTACACCATAAGCGAGATAATCGCCATAGAGGACCTTGGCTTCTTCGAGAAAGGGGACGGTGGTTTCGCGACGGAGAGGGGGGAAACAGCCCTGAACTCCACGATCACGGTGAACCCGTCCGGAGGCCTCAAGGCAAGAGGCCATCCGCTGGGGGCCACGGGGATAGCACAGATAAACGAGCTGGTCCTTCAGCTCCGCGGCGATGCGGACGGCCGTCAGGTCAAAGATGCCACGGTAGGCCTTGCCCACAATATAGGTGGGACCGGCGGAACCGCGGTGGTCAACATCCTGGAGGTGGTCTGATGGCGGTCGCCAGACACTGGAGGAATCAGGACCAGAGATACAACCTGGCAGGTACCCGCTGCAAGGTATGCGGGGGACACTTCTTCCCCAAGACGTCGATGTGCCCATCCTGCCACAGGAGGTCCCTTGGCAAGCTGGAGAGGTTCCAGTTCTCGGGAAATGGGACCATATCATCCTTCACGATCATCCACGAGGGGATGCCCCAGTACTCCTCCCAGGTCCCGTACGTGATCGCCTATATCGACCTGGAGGAGGGAGACCATATCATCGGACAGATCGTGGACAGCGAGCCCTCCGAGGTGGAGATCGGAAAGAAGGTCGAGATGGTGTTTAGAAAGCTTTCGGAGGAGGGACGGTCAGGAACCATTCAGTACGGTTTCAAGTTCCGTTTGACACCGTGACCGAATATACCAGGGGAGAACTTTTTAAGGCATTCCGACATTGACAGCGAAAGAGGCTGGTCACGATGTACGAGATAGGCGATGCCGTCGAGGTGGAGGAGGCTCCCCTCGACCCCAAATGGTACGGTGTTCCACCTGCAGGGGAGAGGAAGACCCCGGGTCGGACTAGATATATTCTGGAGATCACGGCGGTCCTTGCCGTTGAGTTCCTGCTCTGGGGGATATACAGGGCCGTCACGGCCGATTTCTACGGGAGCTTCGGGACCATTTGGTTCTACATTGGACATATTATCGCGGCTCCTACGATCCATCTTGGTCCCATACTGATCTACTGGAAGTTCTTCAGAAAGGAGAGGCTCTGGGTAAAGACCGACAGGGACGAGAACGGCCACCTGAGCATCGATTTTGGCCCGTTCAAGATGACCAGGAAGCTTCTGCTGTCGGCCGTCCTTGTGGGCCTTTTCGGCGGCATCGTCTGGCGAGTTTCCCAGATGGTCGTTTATAGTGGTGCAAGTACGATCATGGGCGGCAGCTATCTTGGATCCCTTACCCTTTTCGACCTGTTCACGGGAGGGGATGTGGGAGCATTCTTCCTGATGACCTTCGTGATGTTCTTCATCGTGGGCCCCGTGGAGGAGTTCGAGTTCAGATCCTTCGTCCACGATCAGTCCGCCAGGGTCCTTCCCCTCTGGGGAGCCCTTGTATTCTCCTCTGTTTTCTTCGGATTATCACATATTCCCATTGCATTGACCGTCTATAAGATGACACCTGTTGAGCTCCTGTTCGCAGAGATCAGCTGGATGACCGCAGGGGTGGTCCTTGGTGCCCTCTACATGTGGTCTCGAAACATCTTCGCCGTGATCGTGTTACACGGGATCGGCAACTGGCAGCTTGATGTTTTCCGCCTGCAGGCGAAAATAAAAGGTGACGGCCTATCCGACCCACAGGAGATGATAGCGTCCTTTGTGGTTTCCATGGTTGCCAATGCACTTCTCATCGTGCTTTTCTACCTGATAAACAGGTGGTACTGGGAGCCCCAGAGGAGGGGTGAGCCGATCCTGGGTGGAAAGCTCATGGCGATACAGAAGTACATGCATTCCCACGATAATGCCAGGAGGCCAGTCTATGCAACCTCTGCTATTCTCACCTTGACGACTATCTTTACGCTGGCCATCCTCGTTGGGGCAACAACTGGATTCGGAAAGATCCCTCCC
>JAUVLN010000039.1 GCA_030600725.1 Thermoplasmatota archaeon
GGCTGCGGTATGGGGCAAGATGGAGGACTGTGCGCACATGCCGGATGAGTTCGCCCCCATCGAGAACTATATCGGTGATGCCAAGGTGTTCGCCAGGATATTCCTGACCTGAGAAGGCCCGGCATTCTACATCCTATATTACCTAGGGTAATTCAACAAATGGGTGGCCCTCACATGTTGTTGAACCTGCGGCGCTCCTCCTCGAGCTCTCTGTAGAGCACATCGGTCCACTCCTTCATCTCAACGACCTGGAAGTCCCCCAGGGAGGAGATGTTCCGTTCACAGCTCTTGGAAAGGACCGCTTTGAGGGGCTCTTTGTTCTTGATATTCTCCACCATGAAATTCCCCGCCGCCCTTTCCGACTTGAACGGCCCGCAGGCGATATGGTTGTGATGAGCGTATTCCACATTATCCTTGACCTCGTATTTGACCTTACAAAGGACGATATACGATCTCATTCTCTACTCACTGTTGGTACCATGGGCCGGAAGCCATAAATAATTTCATATTTCAAGCCGAATTTCAGCACTTTCAATGCACGAAAATATGAGAAATCGTTCAGGGAGCGATCGTTCCGCTTCTCCCATTCTCACGGGCTAACCCCGTGGAGGATCGGCGATCGATGGAGGTTCCGGAGCCATGGACCACCAAGAGCGGGGGATACGGCGGATGATCACCCGTTCATCGTTATCATACACGGGATAGTTACAAAAAGGGTTTTATAAGGGTCCATATTATCGTCTCACCTAGAAACACCTGAAAGTAGGGTCATCGGGGTACAAGATATGGATGCCGATCACTTCAAGATATCAGCGGAACTGCTCCAGAAGAATGCGACCAAGTCATCGGTCAGGGATCTCAATGCGGAGTTCCAGATGAAAGGGGGCAAGGTCATCCATAAGGTGTCCAAACACGGATCTGTATTTTTACTATCACATCCGGACAAGAAATACCTGGAGGAGTTCCGGATCAGACTGTTCCTGGAGCTGGACCTGTTGAAACCCGAGGAGGTCCCGGAGGAGTTCAGGAAGAGGTCCGCTCCCACCCCGAGATACGGGGAGACCCACAAGCTCCGAAGGGGCTGGAACGTTCGTAGCCCGAGGGAGGTCGACCAGGGTATAGACGACCGACCCAGACGCCAGCCCGGTTTCGATAGAGGACAGAGGCGGGATGATCGTCCACCCCACAAGGAGAAGAGGGAGGAGCCGGCCGAAGAGGTGAATGTGAAATCTTTCCTGGACAGGTGGGAGAATATCGACGTTTACATGGAGATCACCGAGAAAGCCCTGAAGGAGGGAGCGGTGGATGACGGGGATATCATCAGGTTTGCCTACCAGGCCGACATGGAGCCCGATAAGGTCCGAAACCTGAAGAAGGTCCTGTGGGACAGCAGGTGCAGGGGGCCGCGGGAGAAGTGCCCCTTCGGCAAGAAGAAGTTCAGGTTCGAGGGGCTCATGAAGATACTGTCTGGCAAGGTGGAGGGATACGAGAGGATCGACTCGCCCTTCTCGAAGTTCTTACCCCTGTGGGAGAAGAACATCAAGAAGATGTACGGGCCCTTCAAGGAGAAGCAGGTGGAGGTGGAGGGGAAGATCAGCTCCTACAAGGCGGTCTACAGGAAGGATAATGAGCACCTCAAGGTCCTCGTCTACGACACCATCATGAGGATTGCGGGGACGGATGATGATATGAAGCAAACGAGAAAGATCTGGATCAAGATCGATCTCAAGGAGTTCGAGAAGGTCTGCAAGGAACAGCAGGTCCATCTCGAGGATATCGTCAGGTTCCGCGGAAAATGCATATTCGATAACCATTTCAACGATTACTGGGTGGTGGACCTGGAGGAGCTCTCCGTGATCAAGAAGGGGGACGGGGACCTGGTCACCGCCGTGACGGGATGATCAGAGCACCTCTATCCCCGCATAGTGAATATCTTCTATCACCTCATGGGATATCCTGAGCTTGTATTGACCTCCGTGGAGTACTACGGGGCCGGACCCCCCGGAGAGCCTCAGCGGAGGGGAGTGTGTCAGGTGTCCCGTATCCGAATTTGAGAGGGCGAACGTTATCAGCAGGGACCGCTCGAACCCTTCCCCCACCGCCGGACCGCCTATTATGAACTCCTCCACGGATACTGTTCCCGACCCGGTCAGGATCAGCTCGATCTCCATCGAGCTCCCCTCGCCTCCGTTGAGTACGGTCGAGCTGCACATGAAGAGCATATCCGCGGCCTCGATCACGTCTCCCATCACCATCTCTGCGGAAACGTCCTCGTAGGCTGACCAGAAGATCGGAACGGCGATCGCTGTAACGATGGCACTGACCATAAGCAGCATGGGCATATCAGCAACGCCCAGGTCGGTGCCCAGGGTTCTCCTCATCACCACTCTATTGCTCTGTTGTTATAAAAGCATCATCCGTGGAAAGGGCGTCGCTTTTCAGTATCTCCATCAGGTCAGGCGGTGGCTGATAGGGGTTTTGTGGTGCAGTTGGTGGGATGCCCCCTCCCGGATGAAGGATGGCCGCGGTGATGGGCATGCCAGGGGGTGAAAGCGTGACCCCCACCGCCCTCTTTGCCTGCGGGGGAAGGATCCTTCCCACCACCCCCATCAGCTCATCGTTGGAGATCTCCTCCGGGACGGAAAGGGAGAGGGTGATCGGCTGTTCCCGGTCGAAGATGGGAAGGGCGATGGCATCGGACGGGTCGAATTCCAGCAGATATGATCTGATGGGGATCTCCGATCCGGCAAGCTCCCCCCATGAGGATATGGGAAGGACGCTGTGTGCGGTCGATGATGAGGATGATGCGAGCAGGTGGAGGGCCCGGGCCAGTATTGATTCGTCCTCTATCGAAGGGGGGCCAACCTTCGTGTCAACGGATACCAGCGATCCGGGTCCAAGGGGCCCTTTCAGAAGAAACTCGCCCATTCCATATGGATCCAGTCCCCCCGTGGACGGGCCCCTCCTGCAGACAAGGAAGTTGAAATGCGGTAGCTTGAACCGATCCAGTATGGCGGAGATCTCCACGGCGCCCGGGGTGCCGGTCCCTCCACCGGGATAGGATACCGTCAGGATCGGGCGGTGTGTGGTGATGCGTGAGAGAATAGGTTCCATGTTGGTCTTGAAGCACGCCTTTCCCAGGTTCATGTTCCCGCCGCACCCCTCCCCCGATACCAGATCCTTTCCGATTATCATGACCTCCGATCCGGGGTGCCTCCTTGCGGTCCTCCTATCGGTATCAACAAGAAGTGTTTCGTATCCACACCGTTTCAGTGATGCGACCAGATCGCAGCCGGCTCCACCCAATCCGATGACCAGCGGGGAGGTCACATCTTTCGCCATTCGCACCCGATGAGCGGGACCGATGATAAAGGTTGGTCAGACGTATGCGGAGAGGGTCCGTATGAGCGATTCGCCGGTTTCAACGCCCTGATGGTCGTACACGATGCCGCCTTCGCGGTCGATTATGAAGATGGTCGGGATCGCCGATGCGGGGAACTCATCATTGAACTCTGATGTGGACATGGCAAAGGTCCAATCCGCATTGTGTTTGTCCTTGAACTCGCTCACCATCTGCGCGGTCTCCCGCGTGTGATCGGAGTCAACGGAGAGTATCACCACGTCTGAGGAGCTGTAATGTGAATCCACCTTCTTGAGCTCCTCGATCTGCGTCTCGCACGGCCCGCACCACGTGGCGAACATGTCTATCAGGACGACCCTTCCCAGGTAATTTTCCAGGGTTGCGGGTGCGCCGTTCAGGGTCTCGAAACGGGCGGTGAGATGGGATCCAGGTGCGTCCGGCCCCTGGTCCTTGTTGTCATCCTCATCCGGCGTGTACGTGTTGGCCTCGTCGTCTTCGTTCAGGTAGAGATATATTCCCCCCCCGATCAACATTACGGCCAGAGCCAGTACGACAAGCGGAGGGACGATGGATGAGCTCTTCTCCTCCCGCTTTCTCTTTGAGCTTTTTGCGCTCTTCTTATTTGAACGCCTCTTTGCTTTCTCCCGGTAGGATCTTCCCATGAGCGTTCACAGGATGTGCACATACATATCCTTTGAGGTGTAAATGTTAGGTTAGAGCACCCTCCTGAACCATTTCTCCAGGGCGGAGATGGGGAGGCGTATCATCGTCGGCCTGCCGTGGGCGCAGTGGAGGGGAATATCGCATTCGAATAGATCCTTTAAAAGATCCTCCATCTCCTTCAACGAGAGGGACCTGTGTGCCATTATCGCGCCTCGACATGCGGAGAGGGCCATCACCCGGTCCTTCATGCCGGTGTCAAGTGGTGTGAATGCCGGGTCGGGAGACGTGCAGCCTTCGTGGTATTCGTTCCCCGTCGCGATATCCTTGAGCACAACGTGTGCTTCTGTTCTTCCCAGGAACTGCGGAAGGCCGCGAACGACCAACTGGCCGTTGCCGAAATCCTCCAATAGAAAACCGAGGGACCCGAGCTCTTCGGACATGGAGAGCAGGTTATCGGTGGAGGCGGTATCAAGCTCCAGATGGATGGGTTCCAGTAGCTCCTGCGTGGAGTATCCCACCCTGGCGTATTTCCTCTTGAACATCTCCAGCCTGATCCGTTCGTGGGCGGCGTGCTGGTCCACAAGTAGAAGGTCGGATCCCAGTTCGCAAAGGATGTATGACCTGTCCAGCTGTCCGATGACGATGAGCTTGCGGCTTGCAGCATCCTCCGGTAGGGCCGGGGGCAGTTTCTCGACATCGTCGATATTGGGTATCTGCGACCAGAGGTCGGCATCTGTGGTCTCCTGCGCCCTCACCTCCCCCTCGAACAGCGTCGCCTGCGGTTTTCTTCCCTGTACTGTTGGGGTATCCTGTTTCGTTCTTAGTTTGGGAAAGCTGGGGGGGGGCGTGGTTCGTGGTTTACCTGTTCTTCTCGACCCGAAGAGGAGACGGCCGACGGTGGATTCGACGCATCCTATTATACTCCCCTCGTTGCTGAACTTGACCAGGTCCTTTGTCGGGTGGACGTTCACGTCCACCTCCGTGGGATCCACCTCCAGCATGATAACGGCCAGGGGAAACCTCCCCTTCATCAGCCGGGACCCATAGGCCCGTCTCAAGGCTTCGATAATGGATCTGTTCTTCACCACACGTCCCCCGACGGAGAGCGTTATGCCTCCCGAAGTCGACCTGGTGTCCCAGGGAAGCGACGTCAGGCCGGAGAGCGTTATGCTTCCGCATTCGGTCGGGGGTATCTCCATCATCCCCTTGGCGGTCTTGACCCCCAGTACGGCGGCGACCCGGTTCCTGTGGTCGGACACTGCCCTGTCGTTCAACCGTTCTTCCCCATCCACCATAAGGCGAAATGATATATTGGGATGGCACAGGGCGAGTCGGTTGACGACGTCGATGCACCTGGATCTTTCGCTTCTCTCCGAACGGAGGAAGCGCCTTCTTGCCGGGACGTTCTCGAAGAGGTCCTTGACGGTGATCGACGTGCCTTCCGGGCAGCCGATGGGCTCGGCTGTCAACATCTTTCCCGCGGATACAACCACACGGGTCCCATCCTCCTCCTTTCCCCCCCTGATCCGGGTTATCAGTGTGGCCTGGGATACGGCTGCGATGGATGCAAGGGCTTCCCCCCGAAAGCCCAGGGATGATAGGCTGTCCAGGTCCTCTATCCTGGAGATCTTTGAGGTTGAATGTCGGGTGAATGCGATCTGGGCGTCATCTCTCGACATGCCGAGGCCGTCGTCTGTCACCTGTATGGACCTGATCCCGCCCCCGTCGATGTGAACCGATATGGAGTTGGAGAAGGCATCGATGGAGTTCTCCACCAGCTCCTTCACGACGGAGGAGGGGGATTCCACCACCTCTCCGGCTGCGATCTTGTTGACTGTCGTCTGGTCCAGGATCCTTATGTGCCTCACCATTGTTTATGTGCAAGGTATGGATAAATCTTAAGGGTTTCCTGGCGATTGGCCCTTTAACATGAAAGATAGAAAGGGGGTCAAGGGGCTTGAAGCCCTCCGGGCCGATGTGTCCAGGTTTCTCTTGAACCGTGGGATCGACACTGCGACGGGCCCTCAGGAGCTTTCCCTGGAGCCGATCCTTTCCGGAGAGGATGTGCTCTTGATCGCACCTACCGGATATGGGAAGACCGAGGCGACCTTCGGGCCGCTTCTACAGAGGTTGGTGGAGGAGGAGGGCAAGGGGATCAAACTGCTGTATATCGCCCCGTTGAGGGCCTTGAACAGGGACATGCGGCTGAGGATGGAGGGATGGTGCGAGGACCTTGGTCTGAGTATATCTGTCAGGCATTCCGATACCACGCAGGGTGAGAGGAACAAACAGGCCAGGAATCCGCCGGATGTTATGGTTACGACACCCGAGACGCTTCAGATCATGTTCACGGGGTCGCGTTTGAGGAAGGGATTGAGGAACGTTCGACACGTTATCATTGATGAGATCCACGAACTGCATGGCGACGAGAGGGGGGCGCAGCTGGACATGGCGCTTGCAAGGTTGGATCGGTTGGCCGGCAGGGAGGTTCAGAGGGTGGGGTTGTCCGCAACCGTGGAGGACCCGGAGGATATGGCCTCCTTTCTTGGAGGGGTGAAGAGGAGGGTCAGGATCATAACCGGGGATTGGAGGAAAGAATACAGCTTTCTGGTGGATTCGCCCGCCGTTCTGGATGAGGATAATGAGAGCGCGGAGGCGTTGGGTTGTACTCCGAAGATGGCCGCGGTGATAAGGAGGATGGCGGAGCTTATCGAGGAATATGGGTCCTCTCTTATATTCGTCAATAGTAGAGGCCTGGCGGAGGCGTTGACGACACGGATGAAGGCGTATCGGCCGGAATTGCCGATAGGGATCCACCATGGATCGCTTTCAAAAGAGGCACGAATGGAGATGGAGGACCGGTTCAAAGCGGGTGAGCTGAAGGGGCTGTTCTGCACGTCGTCTCTGGAGCTTGGGATGGATATCGGTCGGATCGAGCTTGTTATACAGTTCAAGTCCCCGAAGGAAGTGTCCAGATTGATGCAGCGCGGGGGGAGGGCGGGACACAGGGTAGGGGACGTGTCAAGATGTGTTGTGCTTGCGACGGAGGCGGACGATGTACTGGAGGCAGGGGTGATCGCGGACAAGGCGAACAGGGGGGACCTGGAAAAGAGAGGGGCGAGAAAGGGCATACTTACTGTGCTTTCCAACCAGATGTTATCCATGGCCACGGCAGAGGGATCCGTGGACATGAAAGAGTTCCACGCCATGGCCAATACTACCTACACATTTTCGGACCTGGAGTGGGAGAGGTGCCTCCAGCTGTTTAGATATCTCAACGATTCTCATCTGATATTCGTGGACGAGGAGAGTGGGGTGGCGAGTCGAGGCAGGAACACCAGGAAGTACTTCTACGACAACATATCGATGATCCCGGATGAGAGGGTGCTGCCGATTCGGGACATATCTACAAGGGGAATTATTGGTACGCTGGATATGGATTTTGTACTGTCAAACCTGGAGCCTTTTTCGAAGTTCATCGTCAGAGGGCAGCCGTGGCGGGTGGTGGATATCAGGGAGGATGAGGTTGTCGTGGAGCCCATCACGGACCCGGGGCCGGTGCCTGCTTGGTCCGGGGAGGACATCCCTGTGCCCTGGGAGGTCGCACAAGGGGTGGCGAAGGTGAGAGGGGAGCTGATGAGGTGGATACGGGAAGGTGGGGAGATGGTGCCGTCCTTTTCCGAGCTGCCGCTGTCCGAAAGTGGGCGGGGATGTGTTCTGGATACGTTCAGGGTACAGGTCGATGAGGATTTCGAGACGCCCGACCTGGAGAGGATAACACTGGAATACGGCCAGGAGGGGTTCGTGATAGGCATATGCGGGGGGACGAAGGTCAACGAGACGATCGGGAGGATGGTGGGGGCTCTACTTTCTGCGAGGTATGGTGGGGGGGTTGTGGTTGATTTCGACCCCTACAGGATATTGTTGAAGGGTGAGATGAGGTTGAAGCCCGATGATATCGAGTGGGCGCTTTCGAACATGCCGATCGACGATCTTCAGCAGATGGTTCCGATCTGGTTGAAGAACTCTCCGCTCCTTAGATGGCAGATGCTCCACGTCGCCAAGAAGTTCGGCGTCATGAAGCGTGAGGTGGACCCGATGACATTTCCTCTCAGGAGGTTGCTGGTGAGGTGGAAAGAGACGCCGATCATGGACGAGACCGTGGAGAGGATCATCCACAACCGGATGGACATTGAGCACTCGAAATGGATACTTGATCGGATATTCAAAGGGAAGATAGACCTCGTTCCGCAGAAGATCTCTCCTCTCACTATGGCCACCTCCCAGGTCAGGTCGGAGTTCATGACCCCTGGAAACGCGGGGAGGGAGGTGATCAAGAAGGTGAGGGAGAGGTTGATGAGGGCGCAGTTGAAGCTTGTCTGCATGAAATGCGGGGCTACACTGAGAGTGACGGCCGGGAGGGCCAAAGAGATTGAAAATTGCCATCGATGTGGGGCCGGGATGCTCGCCCCTCTTCCTGCGGGGGACCTCAAGACGCTGAGGGCGGTTGCGGATGGGGTCAAGGGGAAGGTGTTGAAGGGGGACGACAGGAAGAGGTTCAAGGCGGCTGCGATGGCGGGGGAGCTGTTCATGACCTACGGGTACAGGACGGCCATGTGCATGGCTGCGAGGGGGGTGGGTCCCAAGACCGCGGGGAGGATCCTGATGAGGCACCTGGATGATGATACAAGAATAATCAAAGATTATTCGGACCTCTATCGTGGTGACGATGAGCTGGTGAAGGAGATCTTCGGGCAGGAGATCAAGTATGCTAGAACACGGCGGTTCTGGGAGTGAACAAGGGCGATTCCCTTGCCCTGTCACTCCTCCCCATCCGCCACCGGTGACCCCTTGTTCTCCCAAGGTCTTTTCACATAGAGGAACGCCACCACAGCTAAGATCAACAGCAGGAGGAATATGGGTAAAAGTGAGGCATAGAATAGTGGTGTTGAGAAAAATGATGGCGGATATCCCTGGAATTCTACCTCTATGGTCTGTGAAGATCCCAAAGATACATATCTTGTCTGGTTCTCCTCGATCCTCTTGAAGCTGACTGTCTTTTTCAGGAACATCTCAATCGTGTAATCGTCACCTGGTAGCCTGAACTCAGCGGTCCCGTTGCCATCCGTGAGCTTCCCGGAATTGATCATTCCCTTTTCATCATAGACCTGGACCTCAACATCACTAACAGGGTCCCCTTCTTCTGAAAGAGCGATCATCGTGAGGTAATAGACATCCGCATTCAAGGTTAACTGCCTGTTATCATCTATGATAACATTCTCTTCCCTGTGAACCAGTTTCTGGAGCCACACAACTTCCATGTGATAGGTTCCAACGGGCATCCTTACCCTTATCTGGCCGGAGTTATCCGTGATCTGAGCATCGTAGACCTCATCCATCTCCAGATGGAATACGGTGATGTAGGCGTTCTCCAAGGGAGCGTCCCTATCATCAACCACTTCTATGGAAAGGTAGAAGATCTCAGCATTGATCGAAAGGTCCGATGAGGTATCCAGAATATAATTCTCGATCTTGCTTGTTAGCCTATCCTTCCATCTTACGGCAATGTCGTAAGATCCCGTAGGCAGCCTGAAGGTGAGGTTCCCATAGATATCGGTGCTGTTGGTAGAGCCAATTGTTGGATAATCGATGTTTATAATGGAGACAGCGGCCTCATAGACCGGGGCATCATCAACATCGGTCACTTCTATGTTCAAATAGAAGATATTGACATTGAACGACCAATCTCCATCAATCAATACCTCGACAACCTCATAATAGACCAAAACCCCATTCCAGGAAACAGACATCTGATAGGAGCCCGCTGGAAGTCTTAGAACCTCCATCCCATCACCGTCCGTGATCACGGATTCGATTATCAGACCCATTGAGGTTACCGTGACAACCGCATCCTTCACAGGTATGTCCATTTCATCCAGGACCTCCACATCGATATAGTATACAGTGCAGTCAAGGACAATGGGATCTGTACTGGATCTGTCACCCGTGATCTCGATCATTCCTTCATAGATAGAGATGGCGAGCCACTCTGCCTTGACATTGACAGTCGTTTTAGGGATACGGAGGGTTATCAAACCCTGAGGGTCGGTCCTACCGAAATCCAGGGTTTCCCCGGTAAACTTGCTAATGACCGATATGGTTGAATCGAGTATTGGAAGAGCGTGAGAATCAATTGCTTTGAGAACCACATAGAACATATCGGTTTGCAGGGTCTTTAGAGCATTATCTGAAACAAGATGATCGTGGTCGGTATAGATCAAGATGCCGCGGAAGTATGCGGTGGTATCAAAGGAGATACCAGGTACTCTCATCGTTACTTTTCCTTCCAGATCGGTGATCCCGGAGTTCAGGAGCTCTTGTGTCCGATTATCATATACGTTCACCTGAGTGCCGAAGACCGCATCTCCCTTTGAGTCCAGTGCCTCAAAGGTGACGTGAAAGATATTGAGAACCATGGTATCGGAGACATCCCCGGATAAGGGTATTTCACCCGCGTAAACAAGGATGTTCTTCCAGAATATCTCCACATTGTAATCATCCAACGGCAAACGGAATGTGACCATTCCGTCCGGGGAGGTCGTGTCCTTGTACTTTATCACGTTCTCCTGTGTCCCCAGATATATCTTGGAATCGCCGACGGAATTCCCCATTTTATCTACCGTAACGAGGTCAAGATAGTATATCCAGGAGTTTATCGTTTTATCCTCGCTTGCCCGGATCTCGTATCCCGTCTCCTCGTAGACCAACACCTCGTCCCAATATATGGAGATATCAGCTGTTATCCCGGGAAGCCTGAGCGTCACCCTACCGCTGGTTGAGGATATGCCGGATCCCAACAGCCTTCCACTGTCATTACGTTCCACGTACAAAACAGCCCCGGAGACCGGGATCTCCTTCGAGTCGATCACATGAAGATAAATATAATAGATCGAGAGATGGAGAACGAATTCCCCCACATTCTGGGTTACATCTATAATTGTGGTATTGACAACAACATCAAACC
>JAUVLN010000106.1 GCA_030600725.1 Thermoplasmatota archaeon
CACCAGGATCGAGGACGAATTCCGCGTGCCCATGATGGGGAGCAGGAACCTGCTCAGATCGGAGGAGAGGGAGGAGAAGAAGAGCTACTACTGGTTACTGGAGAAAGCCGGCCTCCCCTTCCCGGAGAAGGTGGACACCCCCGAGGAGATAGATCAGCTGGTTATCGTCAAGCTGCATCATGCTGTCAAGAAGCTGGAGAGGGGTTTCTTCACGGCCTCCTCCACGGAGGAGTATTACGAGAAATCCGGAAAGCTGTTGGACCAGGGTGTGATCGATGAGGAGACGCTGGCCGATGCGAGGATGGAGAAATATGTGATCGGGCCCGTTTTCAACTTCGACTTCTTCTACTCGCCCCTCGAGGAGGAGATGCCCAGGGTCGAGTTGTTGGGGGTGGATTGGAGGCTCGAGACATCTCTCGACGGCCACGTTCGACTCCCGGCACCCCAGCAGATGACCCTGAATGAGGAACAGACCCTTCCCGAGTACACGGTTTGCGGCCACAACAGCGCAACCCTGAGGGAGTCGCTGCTGGAGAAGGTTTTCGACATGGCGGAGCGGTGGGTGGAGGCTTCCATAAAACACTACTCTCCTGGCATAATCGGCCCATTCTGCCTTCAGACCTGTGTCGATAAGGACATGAACTTCTCGATATACGATGTGGCCCCGAGGATAGGAGGAGGGACCAACGTCCACATGTGGTCCGGACATCCTTACGGGAATTCGCTGTGGAGGAAACCGGTATCCACGGGAAGACGGATCGCTATGGAGATCAGGAGGGCGGCCTCCGAGGACAGATTGGATGAGATAATATCCTGATCCACGGATGTTATCACAGCCAGGGGCCAGTCAAAAATTAGATATACCATTGCCGACAATCCATTTACCTAGGGGTTACCGGATGGTTTTTGAATCGTTGAAAAAGATGTTCAAGTTCACCAAGGAGTCCAGGATGGAGCGGCAGCAGGCATCATTCAACCGGATCGATGAGGAGATCGATGATTACGAGAAGGAGATCCAGGAGTATCTCAGGTCAACGAAGCAGAGGAATGAACCGCCTGTTCCCGAGGGCCCCGTTTCGTTATCGCAGGGTGGAGGCATTAAGATGCCCCCCACCGAGGGCGAGGGAGAAAAACCGGTTCAGGAAGCCGAAAAAAAAAGAAAAATAATAGAACCTATACTTCCTTGATGTCCAGTTCAAGCACAACCTCTCTTCCTTTCTGCAGAAGCTCGTCATGCTTGACCCGCCACTCCTTGTTCGTGTGGTTATTCGAAAGCTCATCATCGGCCTCCTCGAGAAATGACAGATCTACCACACTGTCCCCGCCTTCCGTCCTCTTCACCACCTCCATTCTGGCCTTTTCCAGCAGGTCCCGGAATGTGGCCTTCCAGTCATTCTCATCGCCGTCTATCCTCGCCTGCATTAGCTTGGCGGTTAGAAATGGATAGTTCTTGTTCAAGATCACCCTTCCACAGGCGGGACACTCCCAGGATGGCTCCTCGCTCCCCGTCTTGAACTCCTCCCTGCATTCGGAGTCGCCGCATTTGACTATCATCTGCATCGTAAGCACCGCCCAATGGCCTGAAAAGGGGCAACTCATTGATAAAACCCATCCATATCTCCTGATTGTTTCACTTCCCCCCCTCCTCCATATCCTCTAATAAGCTATCCTGTGAAATCCCGCACATGGCCGAGGGTTTCATGTCCCTGTTCCCATATGAGGTTCGTCCCATACAGGATAGGATAATGGCATCAATATGGGATGCTTTGACATGTGGCGGTCATGTGGTGATAGAGGCGGGTACCGGCTCGGGAAAGACGATCTCCGCACTTGCTCCAACATTGGAGTATGCCTATTCCAATCATAAAAGGATCCTATACCTGACCCGGACCAACTCACAGCAAAAACAGGTGATAGAGGAGTTCCGCAGAATACGGGACCTGCAGGGCGTAAGAGAGGTATGTGAAAATGAGGCCCCGATACTTGAAGAAAAGGGCCGCCTCGGGCGGATCCTCGATGAGATCAATGAGGCCGAGATACCGGATAGGGAGAATGTAACGTATCCTCGGGATAATATCTTCGAAAGCATCTGGGACGGTGGGATGGCAGAGGGTCTATGTGTGGGCCTTCAGGGCAGATCCAACATGTGCCCGATCACCTCCGAGGATCCGGAATTTATAGGAGGGACTCCCGAGGAACTGTCGAAGATGTGCTCGGAGAGGAAGAAGAATACCATGAACAGGATGGCGGGAAAGCCAAACGGCGGAAAGGAGTGCAGGTATTTTTCCGCTTTCCTCCTTGATGATGGCCTGGAGGTAAGGGAATGGGCCGAGAAGGTGATCCCCACTGCGGAGGAGCTGATAGACCATTCGCTTTCGATGGGGATCTGCCCCTACGAGGTCACCAAGGCGATCATCCAGGATGCTGTCTTGATCACGGCGCCCTATATCTATTTCATCTCTCCTTTCATCAGAAGAAGGCTGCTCGAGTGGATGGACTGCTCGATTGATGAGGTTATCGTGATAATCGATGAGGCGCACAACCTCTCCCAGTTCGCAAGGGAGCTCTCCTCACTATCTATAGGCAGCAGGACGATACAAGCTGCCATGTCGGAGGTCGAGAGACACGGCGACCACGAGATAGGAGGGGGTATGTTCATAAGCGGTTTCCTGGAAAGATTCCAGACGGCCATGGGTCGGCTGAGTGAGGAATATCTTATAGATGAGGACGGGCTCGTGCCCCCGTCATCACTGACCGAGGAGCTGATGTTCCTCACAGGAAAGAACTCCAACAGGATCGATGATCTCTGCACGAGGATGACCCACCATGGGACCGCGATCCAGGATAGGAAGAAGGCGGAGGGGAAACTTCCCCGGTCATACATACATGCTGTGGGCGCCTTCTACCTGATGTGGAGGGAGCTGGAGTTCGAGAGATACACGCCGCTCGTCTTGAAAGGTGAGAGCGAGGGGTCAGGATACCTTGAAGCGTTCTCGATGGACCCATCCACTTTGACGGGGGTCCTAAGCGAGGTCCACGCCTCCATTCATCTGTCCGGCACCCTCTCCCCACTTGAGGAATACCGGGATTCCATCGGTTTGCCCGAGAACGCCTCTCTCATAAGTATGTCGCCCCCATTTCCGCCCGAGAACAGGATGCTTGTACACTCGAAGGAGCTGACCACGAACTACGAACAGCTGATGAGGGATCCGGAGATGATCGAGATGTTCAGGAGGGAGATAATAGGGATCCTTCAGGTGGAGAAGGGGCGAAACCTGGCCCTCTTCTTTCCCTCCTTCGACCTTTTAGGGAGGATCTTTGGCACCCAGGAGCTGGAGGATGGTACCTCTTTACCCCCATCCATCGATTGCGGCAGGGAGCTGTTCATCGAGAGGAGGGGAAGCGCCCAATCCGAGGTAATGGACCTCGTGGAGAGGTTCAAGGAAAGCCGCGGTGGAGTACTCGCTTCGGTAATCGGGGGGCGTCTATCCGAGGGGGTCGACTATCCCGGAAAGGAGCTGGAGATCGTTATCATCGTGGGTATCCCTTATCCCAAACCGAATGCCAGACAGAGAGCCCTATTGGCCTATTATGATATACGCTTTGGTAAGGGGTGGGAATATACGGTTATCGCCCCCGCTACCAGGAGGATGCTCCAGGCTCTAGGCAGGATGATAAGGAGCGAGGAGGAGAGGGGTTTTGGGGCTATCCTGGATAAGAGGGCGGTACATTTCAGGGCGGAGTTCACCGGTATAAGTGAGGAGAGGGAGATCCCCGCTGTTTTGAAGAGATTCTTTCAGGGGAACTATTAATAGGCGGTTTGTTTCTTTACATATGAATTGTGGGATGTCAAATACTCCGGTTCTACGATTCTAAGGAGAGGTTTCCTTGGGTAAGAGAAGCAGGGGAAAGAAAAAGGGTCGAAGGACCCGATCCAGTAAAGTCGACCCGCTGGATGATGATTGGGATGAGGATATCCCCGTGAAGAAGAAACCATCCCCGGATCTTGAAGACGAGGTCGAAGAGATTCCCGAGGCGGTGGAGTTGAATGTTTCGTCTGACCTTCAGGATTACAACGAAACAGTAGTTTCGTCTGACCTTCAGGATGGTAATCCTGAAGATGGTGATCCTGAAGATGGTGATCCTGAAGATGAGGGGGAGTACGAGTTAGCATCCAAGAGGAGGGGAAAGAGAAGGAAGGTGAGAAAAAAGGAATCCCGGATCGAGGAGGAGGACGTAGCCAAACTTGATAAACCGAGGAAGATCCCCAAGGAAGAGTTAGAACAGGAGGTGGCGGAAGAGGTGGAAGAGGCGGAAGAGGTGGAAGAGGTGGAAGAGGCGGAAGAGGTGGAAGAGGCGGAAGAGGTGGAAGAGGTGGAAGAGGTGGAAGAGGCGGAAGAGGTGGAAGAGGTGGAAGAGGTGGAAGAGGTGGAAGAGGCGGAACCAGCTGAAGAAGAAGAGGAAATTGAGGAGGAGACGATCGACGGCCTTCCCCTGGACGATGACCTGCTTGGCTCGGTTGAGGACGTAAGCGACATCGTGGACGGACTTGAGGAGGAGATCGCCCAGCAGGAGGATTCCCACGCTCTCAAAAGGGATGTGCCGGGGATACTCCACGATGTGATCGCACAGGCATGGGAAGACGGGGTTATCACCAGCGATGAGATGGCCCTACTTTACGTCCTGAAGAAGAGGTTCAAGTTGGATGATGAGACGTTCGAGGAGATCATGGAGGAGGCGAGGCCCGAAGGCGGAGAGATCCTCGATGGAACCGGGGAGGAGACCCCAACAGATAATGAGGAAGATGACGATCTTGATGAGGATGAGGAACTGGATCTGGACGAATCGGAAGATTCATTTGACCTTCTCGATACCAACGAAACAGATATTTCATCTAACCCTCAAGCTGGTTACCTTGAGGAAAGTGTTCGCTCAGATAGTGACCTCGAAGATGACGATCTTGATGACTGGGATAACGAAGACCCGGACATGGTAGATATCGAACAGGAGATCCTGCAGGATGAACTCGAGGAACCATCCCCCATTGTGGATGAGATCCCAATGCCGCCCCCTCCACCTCCAAAGCCTTCCTCCATGATAACGTTGACATCCTCCGTCAGGGGCAGTGCCCCTCTCGGAGCCTCCTTCGATCTGAAGCGGAAGGAGGCGGAGACCGTAAAAAGGTCAAGATGCCCCAAGTGCAAGAACATGATAACAATGTACAAGGGAGTCATCAAATGCCCACTCTGTTCCACCACTCTATCCATCAAGGAGGAGATCTCCGACGGTATGAGGGTTCTGATCGATCAGGCGAGGGCGGCCATCAAGGAAGGGAACAAGGGAAAAGCAAGGGAGCTTTTAACGATAGTACTGGAGAAGAACCCGGACAACAAGGAGGCGCAGTTCTTCATGCACAAGGTGAAGGCCGACCGGTCCAAGGGAGGGAAAATAGGGGGGGTCGGTACACAGGTCAATCTACGCAATGTGGCAAATATCAGCACCGGCGTGACCAGATTGGATCAACTTATGAACGGGGGCCTGTCCGTGGGGGTACAGGTGATGTTGAAAGGCCCTCCATTCTGCGGGAAGGAGGTACTGTTCGATCAGATCATGGCCTCGGCACTGAAGGCCGGTTTCCCCGTGATATATGTCTCCACCAACAGGGCGATGAAGGATGTCATCCAGGGCATCGTCAAGTACGTTCCCAACTTCAAATCATTCAACCGCGAGGGGCGGATATGGATGTACGACCTCTTCTCCAAGCACGATACCAAGAAGGTCCTGAAGGAGGGCCATCGTATCTTCAACATAGAGATCAAGGAGGATTTCAAGAAGTTCCGCGAGGACCTGATCTTCGTCCAGGAGGAGGCGGTAAAGAATTATGGAGGGGGCGTGCTGATAATCAATTCCCTCTCGCCCCTTATCTCCCAGACGGATATCAACGACCTTCTCAAATTCCTTCAGATGCTCATCGTGAGGTCAAAGGGATACCGCTTCACCAACCTGGTGGATGTCGCCCACGGCATCCACGAAGACTCGGTGATCAACTCCGTTGAGTACCTGATGGAGGGCATTATCGAGTTCAAGGAGAGGGATTCCAGAAACCACCTCAGGCTGAGGGGATTCGGACAGAAGGTCGCATCCAGGGAGTGGATCGAGTACAATATCTCACAGGATGGCCTGAACCTCTTCGGATCCTTCACCCAGGAGCGCATCGTCTGATCAGGCGTGTATCTCCTTTCTTCTGAACAGGAGGAATGCGGCACCGGTGAAGACGGCGAACAGGATCAGTGGAACCACCACATTTACCGGATCCAGATATGAGTCCATGATCAGCTCGGTGTTGTTGAAATAGGAGAAAAGGGAGAGGTATTTCATCCCCTCCCACGATGACAGATTTGCTATGACCATAACCACGTATTGACTCACTACGATCCCCATCATGAGGGCCGTCACCTTGGCCCCCTCGTCCACCAGTGTCGAGACCACCATGGCGATCCCTATGAACGTCAATGCGAGAGGGATCGAACCGATGAATGCCATTGCGTAGCTGTCCATTGGTACAGGCTCTCCAATGAGCATGGTGCCCAGGACGAGGCCGAGGAAGGCCCCGAAACAGACTGCAACCAGGAAAACAATCTGTGACAGGAGCTTTTCAAACATGAACCTCTCACGGGAGTATCCCGTCGCCAGAAGGATGTCCATCGACCTATCCTCGATATGCTTAGATACGGTCCCTCCCGCCTTGATGCTGAGGAATATTACGAGGAATAGGAGCCAGATCGAGAAGTACTCGATGTTGATGAATCCCTTCAAGGTGCCGAAATCGATATCGTCCGTACCCAGGAACCCCTCGTAGACGGGATTATCCTTCACGATCTCATCGAAGGCACTGGTCACCGCAAGGTCCGTCGTTGAAACCACGTCACTAACCTCCACTGGAGTGAGGTTCGACTCCGAGGTAACGAACAGGACCCAGAAGAACGATGTCTCGTTGATCCTTTCGAAATGCACCTCCTTCCCCGTGCCTAGATAATACAGCTCGATACCGTAGGTGGAAAGCTGTGACCTGTTCATCAACAGATCATCAAGGTCCACCAGATCCGGGTCGATGACCGTTTCGTTCCCCTGGAGGAATTCGGAGAAAAACCCGTATACCAAGGGGTCCTTTCCACCCATTGCGATGTGATAACTGGAGCCTACCCTGGGGTCCCAGGATAGGTTGTAGGACATCTCACCCGTCTCCCCCGCCCCCTCCTCCTTCAACAGTATTCCATCGCCCTGTGCCATG
>JAUVLN010000243.1 GCA_030600725.1 Thermoplasmatota archaeon
GACGGGGACCAGAGGTTCAAGAGGATCGACCGGTCCCATCGTGGTGTGATCAATACATGGGCCAGGAAGGAGTTCATGAACCTGGACGCGTTCCACAATAAGGGGCTCTCCGTCCCGAAGCCCAGGGCGTGTTTCAGGAACATTATCGTCATGGACTACATCGAATACGAGGGGAAACCTGCACCCCAGATCAGGGTACTCGATGCGGAGATGGACGAGTGGGTGGAGATGTGGACGGACGTGCTCCATATGGTCAGGGATGCGTACACGAAATGCGGCCTGATCCACTCGGACCTCTCCGAGTACAATATCCTCTACAACGGCTCCCCCGTCTACATCGACATGGGTCAGTCGGTGGACAAGAGGCATCCCCACGCCGAGGAGTTCCTCAGAAGGGACCTCAATGTGGTAACGCATTTCTTCAAGAAGAAGGGGCTGAAAGGGGTCAAGAATCAGGCGGACAGGCTTTTCGATGAGCTCACAGGGGAAGATGAGGATTGAGCCACTATACAAAACATTATCTATGACCCCTTTTTTACCTTGAACGATAGGTGACAGAACATGTCTGATGAAGATAAGAAGAAGATCGTTCTGGATAAGAGCGACTTCTCGACCTGGTACAACGATGTGGTCGAGGTCGCAGGGCTATCGGACAAGAGGTATCCCATCAAGGGCATGAACGTCTGGACCCCTTACGGCTGGAAGATCATGCAGGCCGTGGACAGGATCATGCGGAGGGAGTTCGATGATAGGGGACACGATGAGGTCCACTTCCCCCTCCTCATACCCAAGACCGAATTCCAGAAGGAGGCGGACCACATCAAGGGGTTCGACGCGGAGGTCTACTGGGTGACCCATGCGGGTCTCAATGAGCTGGATGTCCCGATGTTGCTGAGGCCCACCTCCGAGACGGCGATGTATCCCATCTTCTCCCTCTGGATCAGGTCCCACAACGACCTGCCCCTCAAGACCTACCAGATAGTGAACACCTTCAGGTATGAGACGAAGATGACCCGGCCCTTCATCAGGGTCAGGGAGATACACTTCTTCGAGGCACACACCTGCCACGATACCTTTGAGGACGCTGAGGATCAGATACATGAGGACTGCTCGATCATGGATCGGTTGTCCAAAGAACTCTGCATACCTTACATACTTGCGAAGAGGCCCGACTGGGACAAGTTCGCAGGGGCCGTTTATACTATTGGGGTGGATACTCTCATGCCCTCGAAGAAGACGCTTCAGCTTGGGTCCATCCACCAGTACAAGGAGAACTTCTCCAGGCCGTATGAGATAAAATATGAAGGGGTCGACGGGGACCATCACCACGTACATCAGACGACATACGGCATGTCCGAGAGGCTCATCGGGGCGATCATCGGCGTTCACGGGGACGACAAGGGGATCATATTGCCACCGAAGATAACGCCCATACAGTTCGTGATCATTCCGATCCTGGCCAAGGGCAAGGTGGAGCTGGTGGAGGAGGCGGCAAAGGAGCTGGAGAGGGAGATCAAGGAGATGGGTTTCAGGGTCAAGCTTGACCTTAGAGATGTGAGACCTGGCTCCAAGCACTACGACTGGGAGATAAAGGGCGTACCTATCCGGGTGGAGATCGGGCCCAGGGACATCGAGAACAACACGCTCGTGTTCAAGAGGAGAGATCTTTCCACCAAGGCTTTCATCGAGAGGAAGGATCTGAAAGATGAGGCGCAGAAGGCTCTCGATGAGGTCGAAAAAGAGCTGCTTTCCAGGGTGGAGAACATCATGGAAGATGGCGTTAAGGAGGTGGATTCCATCTACGACGGGAAAGACCTTCTGGAGACGGGTTGGGACGGCATCATCAAGACCAACTGGTGCGGTGAGATGGATTGCGCCAGGGAGATGGAGACGCAGATGGACAAGACGTTCCTGGGATATCCTCTGAAGGATGCTGTGTCAGGTGAGACGGAGAAGAAAGAGGGCAACTGCATGAACTGCGGAAAACCCTGTGAAACCGTTGTGATGTTGTCCAAGAGCTATTAGATATATTTCATACTCCCCAAACAGGAGGCGCCATAGGGGAATGGCCATTTATGATGGGGGCTTGTCACTAAATGCAGGTTTTGTGATAGGAGTCCATCAATAAACAGCATTTTTATGATACGACCGTATCATTAATTATAAGTATTATGACAATACATTATCATACATGGCAGTAAAACTCACCGATCTGATCTCCCAGAATAGATGGTGGAGAGGGGAGGGATGGGAGATGAATGATCAGGACCTGAAGAGAATAAAAAGGAGGATCAATAGGGATCTGATCAAGATACCTGAAGGGAAATTGACCGTTTTCAGGGGGATAAGGCGGAGTGGGAAGACGGTTTACCTGAAATCTTTGATATCCGATCTCATTCAGAAAGGCCAGGACCCGAGATCGATCCTGTATCTATCATGCGATCGTATCAAAAAGAGCCAGATCAAGAACATCGTTGAGGAGTTCATCATAAGACGCGGTGGAGGATATCTCTTCCTTGACGAGATAACCTACATGGATGGCTGGGAGTTAATGCTCAAGGAGTTGATGGAAGAGGGACAGTTCACCATCATTGCAACTGGTTCGAACCCCTTGGGTCTTAAGAAAAAGATCGACCGTTTGCCCGGCAGGGGGCTTGAAGGGAATGATTATTACTTCAATCCCCTCTCATTTCGGGAATTCGTGTTATCTCTTCTGGAAGTTGAAGATAGAGACATGGGAAAGCCAGTGGAGGATGCGTTGCAGGCCATATCCGTATTGAAGACCTCTTTCAAACCGGACAAGGCGGACATCAGTGATCTGATCCCATATTACGAGGAGATCGAACGGCTGTTCCGGTTATATCTCTTCACTGGTGGTTTCCCGGATGCCATTTCGGATCTGATCGAGATGGGTCATGTCAGTTCTGAAACCTATGAAACGATCATAAGGGTGATTCTGGACACGATAGCAAAAGAGGGTAAGAGTGAAGGTATTGCCCGTGCCATCATGGAGAAATTACTTGCTATCGGACCAAATAGGATCGATTTCCGATCACTTGGTTCTGATATTGAACTACATCATAATACGGTGCATGATTACCTTGAGCTTCTTGAGGATTCCAGGATAACATTCCTTCTTCATCCATGGGACATATCGAAAGGGCGCCATTTCCCGAGAAAACAGAAAAAGGTGATCTTCCAGAGTTCATTGCTTCCAACTGCTTTGTATGCTTATCTTCGCGGGGTGGACTGGGATGGGTGTCAACGGTTCGTTGACCGGAATGTTGAATGGATCGTTGAGGATGTGGTCGCCACCCATTTGATCTGGACACTCGAAAGACCATTGATGATGGAAAAGCATGCGTTTGCCGGCTACTACTACGGTAAGAAGGAGTGCGACATGGTCATATTCAAGGATGATTGTTTTATGGGTTTCGAGACGAAGTACGGTAAATTGAAAAGAGCAAAATTACCGTTTCAGACAATATATCTTACAAAAGATGAGATAGATGACGATGCGATCCCGGTGTCCCTTTTCCTCTTCGGGCTTGAAAAGAGTAAAAGGTGCTTATAAGGCCATTCACACATCAATATGCAATGCTTTTGTCATCTGTAAGAGATACCAGAATGGACAAGATGTTTGAAGCATCGACGATGTTCATATCGAATACCACTTTCATTACGATGACCTGCCCGGATTTCTCCTGTATTCCTCGATCTCATCATTGATTATATCA
>JAUVLN010000305.1 GCA_030600725.1 Thermoplasmatota archaeon
GATGGAAAAGGAGTTATTTGGAGTTTTCTCCGATGATGATCATTACACGGATCTTCCGGAGGGGACGGCAGGGAAGCTCAGGGAGAAGATGTGGATCTTCACCCACGGCCTGGCCTCGCTCTCCTGTGCCGGATTGCTGCCTGATGACAGCGACGAATTCATAATAGACGCCCTGTACGAGACGGGCAGGGCGGTGATCAGGGATATCATGGATCCATGTGAGGGAGAAAAGATAGGAGAAGGCTCACCAGAAGAGGGTTCCTCCACTAAAAATAATGACCATATGATGAAAAAGGTGATGAGATGACGGAAACTGCCAAGAATACATCCAAAGGGCAGATGATATGGGACAGGATGGGAGCTCTGGTTCAGAGGTGGTCCACCTGGATAATAATCATAACACTCCTGCTGACAGGGTTCATGTTCTATCCACTTATGTTCATGGCCCCCGACGAAAGGGCGTCGGGTGAACCCGGAGGGGAGGTGTTTGAACTTGCAGATACAATAGACAGGGAGTTCACTCCGACCATCCATTACATGGCGGTCATCATCGAGGCAAAGGGTGATGATATGCTCACGCAGGAGGTCCTCTGGGAGCTGTACCAGAACGAGGAGGAGCTTAGGAAATCGGATATCGGGCACGATCTTCTTTACAACAGATATGATGTCAAGGCGGAAAGGATGATCATGGGCATATACACCATTGCAGATGCTGTCCACTCCTACCTGATCGGGGCATTCAACATAACACTTGAACAGGCCAGCGATGACCAGGTGAAGTTCGCCCTGGATGGTATCTTCAAGGCACCCGAGACAGAAGCCATGGCAAGATGGCTCTCGGTCGATGCTGCAAATGTCACCAGGAAGGTTCTGGGCCAGGAGATCAATTACTGGACTGCAAAGGCCTGCACTGTTGTCATCAACTCGGATAACATGAAGGTCGTCAACAATTATTCGAAGACGCTTGAGAACGACTCGGAAGAGGTGATAGTCAAGGAACATTACTGCAGGGAAGTTCAGGAATACATCCGGGGGGACCAGAAAACGTACAGGGCCTGGGGGATCGCAATAGACACTTCCCTGGAAGCCGAGGAGGAGGGATTCATGAGCTTTCCCATGATCATGGGGGCAATACTTCTCATAATCATCATCATCTCGATACAGTTCAGATCGTTCAGCGTCACGGCCTTGACCACGATCGGGATATTCATGCTGATCATCTGGCTAAAGGGTTTCTCAAACCTGATAGGGCTTCGATCATCCCTTACACTGGATATCATCGTACCGGTGGCCATCCTGGTCCTTGGGGTGGATTATATCATTCATGCGCTCCACAGGTACAACGAGGAGAAGGGAAAGGGAGTGGAGCCAGGTGAGGCGCTTCGAAATAGTGTGGCAGGCGTTGGAGGCGCGCTGTTCCTTGCCATGATCACGACGTTCGTGGCATTCGCATCCAATGCCCTCTCGGGCATAGAGGAGATCGTCGGTTTTGGTATCGCCTCCGGCATGGCCATCGTCTTCTCCTTTGTGATCATGGGTTTCTTCATCCCCTCGATGAAGATGAAATGGGATGCCTGGTGGGAGGGAAGAGATAAGAAGAGGCACGAGAAGAAAGAGAAGGTACACCGTGAGAGCGTCAGGCTCAGCAGGGTAGTTGTATTCCTGGCGAAGAAACGGGCCGTAGTGCTCCCCGTGATCCTTGTGATCTCACTCTGCAGTACGTATTTTGCCTTTCAGCTTGAGGCGAAGATGGATGTCAAGGAATATTTCGACTCGGAATCCGATTTCGTCGTGAGCCTGGACAAGTTGGATGAACACGTTGGCGACAAGGGCGGGGAGCCGGCGTTCATATACATCAAGGGAGATCTGAACGAGCCTGAGGCACTTGAGGCAATGAAGCAAATGGAGAGCAACATGGAGGATGACATCTATGTTGCAAGGGACCAGTATGATCATTCCGTAAATCTCAACATGGAGATCCTCGAGTTCCTGGAGGCGGTCTTGAAAAGCGAACTTGCCATCTCCAGGATCGAGAGCGCCCATCCGGGCCTCAATATAACCGACGAGGACAATGACCTGATACCGGATGATGCAGAGCAGAACAGGGCCATATTCGACTACATCCTTGCAAACGGCATACCACTGAACGAGACCGTTCTGAGATATGAACCGTCAGGGATAGGTGAGGCCCTCCACAAGGATCCGGTAGACGGCGAATACTCCACCAAATTATGGATCGGAGTGCCCGGAACAAGAGAACAGCAGGCGGTCAGGGATTCCAAGGCCGAGTTCGAGGAGGATATGAAAGCGCTCGAGGTGGAGGCCATCTCGCATTATGGGATCACCGGATCATTGTACGAGAGGGATGAGACGCTGACCGCGATCACGGACTCCTTATCGCTATCTATCATAGTGGCAGTGGTACTCTGTTTCATCGTCCTTCTCCTGGTCCTTAGATCCTTCAAGTATGCGATCGTCACGGTTATCCCGGAGATCCTGGTGGCGGCCTGGCTCTATGCCTTCATGTACCTGGGTGGATTCCATCTCAATGCCGTTACCGCAACGATCGCTGCGATATCCATAGGTGTAGGCATCGATTATTCCGTTCATATCACGGTGAGATTCAGGCAGGAGATGAGGAAGACCAAAGACAGCCTGGAAGCTCTGGATAGAACCGCAAGGAATTCCGGGGGAGCCCTCTTCGGATCGGCTGCTTCGACCATGTTCGGATTCGCGATCATCGCCTTTGCCCCCATGCCCATGTTCTCATCCTTTGGATTGCTCACCG
>JAUVLN010000238.1 GCA_030600725.1 Thermoplasmatota archaeon
ATAGGATATCTCTGGGTTTCAAGCCCTTTCAGCTCTCAACATCAACGAACCATTTATCGATGCATTCTTCTTCGGCATCACATAGATCGTAACACTTTCCCGAATTAATCTTCTATGAATTTTACATATTTCTGAGGAGAATAATACCGATCCAATAGAATACTGCTCATACCGACAGTGTATGCCTAACGTCAATATCCGATATAAGGCTGAAGATCAAGGAGCTATCATAATATTATTTTTCCACGTTGGCCGACCTGGGGGATACCTTATAATAATAGAAGATTATGATAGAGCGACTTACAGAGATAAGTTAAAAAAAGAAAGAACCGCGGGTTCTGCGGTTTTAAGATGAATATACCCCTCCAAGGAGGGACAGAGAAAATGGGCCGGGAGCCAGAGGGCGTCCCGGGGCCCAAGAGACCTATATATAGGTGATTATATGACGATCAAAACATTTGAAACAGATTTTTCAGGCACTAGCCTGAAGATAGAGTATGGTAGGATGGCCAAGCAGGCTGGCGCCGCTGTCACAGCACAGATGGGCGACACCGTGGTCATGGCGACTGCAACGATGTCCGGCTCCGCAAGGCCCGGGATGAACTTTTTCCCACTGATGGTGGATTACGAGGAGAGGTTCTACGCGGCAGGGAGGATCAAGGGACCCCGCTTCACAAAGAGGGAAGGAAGGCCCACAACCGATGCGGTCCTCACCGGAAGGATGATAGACAGGGGCATCCGCCCCCTCTTCCCGGAAGGGATGAGGAACGACGTACAGGTGGTCATCATGCCCCTGTGCATTGATGGCGTGAACAAGCCCGACATCGTTGGAATGATAGCGGCAACATTGGCGCTTCACATCTCCAATATACCCTTCAACGGCCCGGTGGCCGGGGTCAGGATCGGGATGGTCACGGGCGACTTCATCATCAACCCAACACCAGAGGAGATCGAGTTCTCCGAGCTCCAGATGGTTGTGATGGGCGACGGCAAGAAGATAACGATGGTGGACTGCGACGCAAAGGAGCTGGATGACAAGAACACCATCCAGGCGTTTGAGGTGGCAATGAAGGCGATGGCCCCCATCACCAAGTTCATGGACGATATCCGAAAGGAGATCGGAAAGGAGAAATTGAAGGACTCCGAGCTCCAGTGGATAGAGAGGCCCGCAGAGGGAGACCTCAAGATCATCGAGGAGATGAGGAAGGCCGCACTCCCACACATGGACAAATATCTCTTCAACACCCCGGTAGGGTCGAAAGGGGAGAGAAAACAGATACTGCTCAAAGTGAAGGATATCCTCGTTGAGGAGTTCAGGAAGAAGCTTACCACCAAGGAGAGGACCGAGGAGGAGGCCGAGGCGTACCTCCGGAAGCTTCTTGGTATGTTCTTCAGCGATTTCATCGATGAACAGGTCACAAAGGCCATCCTCGAAAGCGACAAGAGGGTGGACGGAAGGAAGCTCGACGAGATCAGGCCCCTCTCCGCAGAGGTTGGCATCCTGCCGAGGTCCCACGGAACAGGGCTGTTCAGCAGGGGAGAGACACAGGTCCTCACCGTTGCAACGCTGGGTGCCCCGGGGGACGACATGATCTACGAGTCCATGGAGGGCGAAGGGAAGAAGAAGTTCTTCCACCACTACAACTTCCTTGGATTCAGCGTCGGCGAGGTAAAGCCCATCAGGGGGGCGGGAAGAAGGGAGATCGGCCACGGCATGCTGGCGGAGAAGGCCCTTATACCCGTCCTCCCCAGAGGGGATCAGTTCCCCTACACGATCAGGCTGGTCAGCGAGATCATGGGGTCCAACGGATCCTCAAGCATGGGATCCACAGTTGGTTCCACACTTGCGCTCCTCGATGCCGGAGTCCCGATCACAAGGCCCGTCGTCGGTATAGCCATGGGTATGGCATCCGACGGGAAGACGTGGAAGGTCCTCACCGACATCCAGGACATGGAGGACGGCACGGGGGGAATGGACTTCAAGTTCACATCCACCTCCGAGGGATTGACCGCCATCCAGATGGATACCAAGACGCTTGGTATTGACAAGGAGATCATCAAGGCGACCTTCAAGCAGATGAGGAAGGCGATCAAGGAGATCCTCAAGGTCGTGGAGAAGGCGATACCGGCTCCCAGGGAGAATATCTCCGCCTTCGCCCCCAGGATAATCTCCATGAAGATAGACCCGGACAGGATAGGCGCGGTCGTGGGTACCGGAGGCAAGGTCATCCGTGGGCTCACCGAGGAGTACGGCGTGCAGATCGATATCGAGGACGACGGCACCGTTCTGATCACATCCACCGACGCGGCAAAGGCCATGGAGGTTCAGGAGGTCATCGCCGGGATCGTCAGGGTAGTGGAGATAGGAGATGTCTTCGAGGGCGTCGAGGTGGTCAAGCTGATGCGCTTTGGAGCCTTCGTCAAGCTAACTCCAAGCACCGATGCATTGGTCCCGATATCCGAGATCTCCTACGAGAGGGTCCCCTCCGTTGAGGCGGTACTCGCAGTAGGTGACAAGGTTAACGTAAAGGTCATAAGGTTGGACAAGGGCAAGGTGGACGCCTCCATCAAGGCCCTCCTTCCCAAGCCCGAGGGATACGTTGAGCCCCCGCCAAGGAGAAGCTTCGACTCCAGGGGAGGCGACAGGAGAAGTAGCTTCAACAAGGGAAGAAGGTCCTCTGACAGAAGGGGGCCCCCGCCCCAGAGGCGGGATTGAAGCCAACGATCATGAGATGGACACGGATCTTTCCATTCGCCCTCTTGGTGACATCGATCCTGATGTCAGGCTGTATCTCCAATGAGAACGATGAGCCGACCCAGGACGCCACGGTTACGTTCCTGAGAGGCGACGAGGTCCTCCTGGCGGTCACCTGTGAGGTGGCTGAAACCGAAAAAGAGAGGGAAACGGGATTGATGAACAGGGACCATCTTGACGCTGACAGGGGAATGCTCTTCGTATTCGAACCGCCCGGGGAGGTCACCTTCTGGATGAAGGATACCTACATCAAGCTGGACATCATCTTCATAGATGGGAACGGGACGGTCATCGGGATCGCCCGGGCCGATCCCGAGCCTGACACGCCGGACCATCTTCTCAAGAGGTACCCCAGCGGTGGAGCCGTTGGATGGGTGGTCGAGATCGATCAGGGCCTCTCCCGGGAGCACAACGTCACTGCAGGCAGCAGGATGATGATATCATACAGCCTAACTTTGACATATGAGTAGAGATGAGTGTCAAAGTGAGGCTTCTCCCAACATTGACAGGCTAAGATCATATTCGATCCATCCTAACTTTGACACGATGAGCATAGATGAGTGTCAAAGTGAGGCTTCTCCCAACATTGAGAGGCTCAGATCAGATTAGATCTATCAAAGTTGGGATCTGTTAAAGTTGGGATACAACTGTAGATGAAGTGTCTCCATTCTTTCCCTGTTTTTTCCCGGATCTCCCCGCAACCCCATGGATGATCCCCTTCGCAAACAGGGAAAGCATGAACATCCCACCCATCAGAAGGACGATGGTCGCACCGGAGGGTGTGTCCGCCATCAGGGATAACAGGCTTCCCCCGGTGGTCAGGATGATCCCTATGACCGTTGCCCACAGCATCATGAACTTGAGGTCCCTGGTGAACAGGTTGGCGATGGCGGCCGGAATGGTCAGCATGGCTATGATCAATACCACCCCGACCACCTTGATAAGTACCGTGATGGAGAGGGCGATGAGGATAGACATGACCAGGTTCATCAGATCCACACGGATACCCGAGATCCTGGCGAACTCCTCGTCGAAAGCGAGGATCTGCAGATCCTTGTAGAAGAGTATGGTAAGCATGTATATCAGCAGGACCAGACCCGCCATGATGTAGAGGTCCAAC
>JAUVLN010000032.1 GCA_030600725.1 Thermoplasmatota archaeon
GGAAAAAAGGGGCCTTCATTGGACCCCTTATTACACATTGATGCAGATCGAAAGATGACGCTGACTAGGTCCAGGCATCGTCCCCTTCCCCTTCTATATCCTCTTCTTCCTCGTCCTCCTCATCTTCGGATCCTTCCTCCTCATCATCCTCTTCTATCTCGATCTTATTTGTCCTTTTGACATCTTTGTCCTTTGCTTTGGAGACCTCTGATACTTTATCGACCTGTCTTGCAGATGTCAATTTCACGAAGACCATCACGGCAATTACAATGAATATCCCCAGAATGACGCTCCCCGCTCCTTCGGATATGATCTGTCCATCATCCTTCACGACCTGTATCTGTTCCGATGGGATGATGCGGTCTTTGGTTCGGATACTGAAGGATTCCGTTTCTGCCTCCGAGTATGTCCTGGTCCTTCCCTGAATATCCGTATAGGAAAAATAAAGGGTGAAGGAGTATGTGGAACCGTCGTAGATCTCATTGCCTGCTTTAATGGATAACGTGATGGTGGTTATCTCCCCCGGTTCAAGGTCCCCGATCTCCACCTCACCCGTCAACACCTCGAACAGGGCGGAATTGAAGAATATCCTTGTCTTGACGTTGGATGCGGTGGAACCTCCGACATTCATAAGGGTTATCTCCACATCGAATGTCTGTCTCCTGTCCACAACCGGCGCGTCGACCTTGATTATACGCATATCGGGTAGTTTATTGTAGATATCAAACCGGATATAAAGGCTGGAACCCGAGAACATCTCATCATATGTTCCCACATCGTCGTAGTATGCGAAATAGACATTTCCATAGTAGTTACTGTTGAAATACCTCCGCTCCCCATCGGGTTTAAAATGGAATGAATAATAGAAGGTATCATCCGGTCCCACGGTCCCGATCTTCTGCGGAGGATCGGTGGCAACGAATCCCGTTGAAGATGAAATGAAGAAACAGGATAGGTTACTGGCCCCTCCCCTTCCCATGTTCTGTATCTGGGCCGTGACCTCTACAGATCTGTCATCCAATATATCTCCGACCTCAATGTTGAGCAGTTTGAAGGCGGGTTGTCTCGCCCTAACCTGAAGGTAAGCCGTGAATGTCAGGCTCACGGGGTTCAGGTTCTGATCGAAACCCTCCATGTCCACCTTGAAATAATTGATGCCAGGAACGGCATCATCCCTTATCTTGGCGTAGAAATAGAAATAGTCCGACTGGGTGGATGTTGAAGTTGATCCTGATAGGCCAGCGCGGTATAATGGTGGGAGAGTTGTCATGTTCTCATCCCCTACGCTATATGGAAGAGCAAGGGGTGAGCCTTCATCTGTATGGATCTTGTAGACCAGATTGTAAAAGCTGTACATCTCGTAATTGTCGAGCCTCAACCTCATGTATGCATTTGCCGTCCCCGGATACTGGTTCTGTCCATAGTCGATATATCCGTCGATATTGGGGCCTGCCGGGTCCGGAAGTATCTCTATCAGCAGATAGGGCATGTGATCGCCACCGTTATCCTCGGGGTAACTTATCTGGCGCAAGATATTACGGTGCTCATAGTGTCCCTTCTCGTTCCAGTATCCTGCCACCTCCTCTCCCGGGGTATTTCCCGTAGCACCCGTATCCTCATATTTCGCCAAATAATCAAGAGGGATCTTGTAAAGGCCCGGTGGAAGCCTTGGTAGGAAATTGACCATCTCGAATGTAACCGTTGATGATTCACCCACAGCAAGCGCAGGGATCACAAACTCCTGGGATTCGTACCTGGGATTGGCATTGCTGTTCTCATCATACCATAACATTCCACTTCCCACATATTTTGTACTGTCCGTATCAAGGGAAAAAACCACTTCCGTCAGGTCCACGTTCCCCTCATTCGTTACCGGGAACTCCAGGCTATCGGGCATGTTGTTCTGCAGGAAAGTAGCATAAGGCGCATTCAGGTCATTGAACTCCGGCACCATGACAAGAGGCGTGTATTCCACCGTGAATTCGTAAAGAGTGGCCGATTCAACTATCCGGTCGCCGTTTCGGGTGTACGATATCTGAAGCAGAACGTCGTGATCCCCCGCTGCAAGGTCCTTGGGTATCGTAACCCTCCAGAGGAACTTGCTTTGCATGGATTCAGACGTGAATAACGGATCATCCACCGCGATGGGAGATCCGGGGAATGATATCGTCGCCTCAATGTCTGTGAGGGTTCCGGAAAGACTATATGTATTTTTCAAACCAAAATTCTTATGAGTGGCTCCTGAGTAGGTGTCGTCCGTGTCAAGATCTTCTTCAAACGCGTAGAAGGTATAATCCGGGTAACCATCACCCCAAATATAGCTCCGGACCTTATGCTCACTTTCGACCATTACGGATGACCACGCCCAATCATACTGGGTACCACCATCCCAATCTATCATGTAACGGAAGTCCACCCTGAACTTCATCACAAAGTCCCCAATGAATACATTATCCGTCTTGATCGTGAATTTTAAACGGTTGTTGGATGCGTCTGCATAGAAATTATTGCTACCAGGATTGGCGATCTCATATCCGTCCCCGTCGTTGTTGTAGAACCCATCCAGATCCTCCTCCCAAACAAGCGGTGAATTCACGATCTCTTCTCCATCCTCTGTGAGCACGCCCTCAAAATGGATCTGCACCTCCTTGACCGTGCTCGTATTGCCCGGATCACCAGTACCCACATATTCGCTTCCATCGTAGCCGTTATCTACATTCACATAGAACATATTCTCCCCACCAGGATAATAGGTTCTTCCATTGGTGAAGGTAATATACACATCGAACGGATCGTCGATCCCGGCCCTTGTGGGAGCCGTTCCCACGGCCGGTCCGAGGCCGAAGGCCAGCAAGGTCAGAAATGCAGTACCAAGTAGAACCCAGGCTATAAATGCTGATTTGAATTTCCTCATTGAAACACCAATATGTGCATCCTGCTTCTGATTATTTAGGTTTTCTCCATGATATCCATCGATATTGCATGATACTTTTTTTGATGAACCGGACCCGTATGGCGTATCGATCCTGTTAATATTGTAGCCACTGAAAAAAGATTTTTTTTAATAAGGACAACCCGACCTCCGGCACTATGATAATAAATTGGCTGAAGGTCAGGCCCGATATTTTCCACATTGTATCGTGATGCTTACCAGGAGATCTCTCCCCGGGAGGTCGCACCATTACTGAATACTACCTCATTTTAATATTATGAGATGCAGATATTATATCGATGGGGATCAGTACCTTGCTGGTCGCCTCTTCTTGTAGCAATCCCTGCAGTAGACCGGCCTATCCTGATCAGGTTTGAATGGGACCTGGGTCGCCTGTCCACAATCCGCACATACTGCGTCATGCATCTCACGAGGTGGCCTATCATAGCCACCTCCTCGCCTATCATCATACATATTTTACTTCCTTTTGGCCTTCTTCACGAAGGCTCTGTATCTTTCACTCCCTTCTATTATTAATACTTTTTGTAGGATTAAATGATTTGATGGAAATTTGCAGTAAAAAATGTTCACAACTATAATTACCACAAAACAGTTCATGGTTGGATGGCACAGTTGTTGATCAAGAACATCCACATGACGGATGGAAGAAGAAAGGATATCCTTATCGAGGAAGGGATATTCTCCGAGATCGAAGATCCAGGCACGATCCGGATCGAGACGGACAGGGTGATAGACGGGAGAGAACACATTGCTATGCCCGGCCTTTGTAATACCCACAATCACGCGGCGATGACGCTCCTTAGAGGTATCGGGGACGATCTGGACCTGAAAAGATGGCTGAAGGAGAGGATCTGGCCTCTTGAGGCAAGGATGAAAATGGAACATATCAAAGCTGGAATGGAACTCGCCTGTCTGGAGATGATCAGGTCCGGGACCACACTCTTCAACGATATGTATTTCATGGAATCCGATTGTGTACCGTTCGTCGATAGAATGGGAATACGGGCCGTGTTGGGAGAGGGGTTCATAGACGCTTATGATGAACATCTGGAAAAGGAAAAGAGAGCCGAAACGGAGAAGGCCATCAATGCGTGCAACTCCTGCAGCTCCGGGAGGGTCAGACCCGCGGTAGCTCCCCATTCGGTCTACACCGTTTCAGAAGAGGGGCTAAGATGGTGCAGGGATACCGCGGACAGATATGGATGTCCGATCCATGTCCATCTCTCGGAGACCGAAAAGGAGGTGAAAGATTGCATAAGAGAACATGGTTCAACTCCGGTCCGATACCTTGAGCGGACAGGGCTTCTCGGCCCTGACGTGATCGGAGCTCACTGCGTTCACCTCACGGACAGGGACATATCGATAATGAAGAGGTGCGGAGTGAAAATATCCCATAATCCGATGTCGAACATGAAACTCTCTGTGGGGGGTGCTTTCCCAATGAAATCGTTGATGGAAAAAGGTGTAACTGTAACCCTGGGAACAGATGGGGCCGCATCCAACAACTCGCTCGATATGTTCCAGACCATGAAGATCTCAGCCCTTATCTCGAAGCAGAGATATGGGGTCACCTCGATCGGTGCGAAAAGCGTGCTGGAGATGGCAACAAGGACCGGTTATCTATCGCTCGGATCTGATGGGGGAAAGATAGAGGTAGGCAGATTGGCGGATCTGATCCTACTGGACCGGAACCACCACTCCCTGGTCCCGGGCAATGATCATATCTCCGATATAGTCTATTCTTGTTCGGGCTCGGCAGTGAGATATTCGATCATTGGGGGTGAGATCGTCATGGACAACGGCATGGTCCACCGTGAGGATGATATTATAGAGGACGCTCGAAAAATGGCATCCGATCTCCTTTCGGGTGATCGGAGATCACAATGAGTTATGGTGGATCACATTCTCATCCCTGAACTGTTTTATAATCTGTTCCACCCTTTCAAGATAGGATCTGGCCCCTATCTCCCTGAAGATATCACGAGATTCTTCGAGGAATCCCAATGCCACATCCTTCCTCTCGAATTTCAGATTGTGTTCACCCAGATGGAATGCAGCCCTACCTATCTCATAGGGAATCTTCATCTCCTTGAGCACATTATAGGACCTTTTCAACATCGCCCCTCCCTCTTTATCTTCACCGTTTCTGGATCTGCATACTCCCATATACATACCGGCGATGGCGGCACCTATCCTGTCCCCCTTCCCGGATAATTGATCCATTACCTTATCATAGGTGGATTGTGCCGATCCATGTCCCTCCCTGACGCACCTTATAGGGATCATATTGATCAAAGCCCAGGGGGTCTTATAGCCATATTCACCTGCTCTATCGAGGGATATCTGGAGCATGTCATGAGCATTGGCCAGATCCCCCTTCTGAATAAGGGCATTACCCAGATTCTGATATGCCCTTGACTCCTCCAACTTGTTTCCTGTTGAATTCAGGTGTCTTATCGCCCTTTGATAATATTCAACGGATCTATCCAGGTCACCCTTGTGATTGAATAGATTTCCAATATTAATGTACAATGCACCCAATGTGTTGAGGTCATTTTGCTCCTTTGCGAATTTAAGGGAGCTGGTGTATTTCTTGAGGGAACCGTGATAATCGCCCTGTCTCCAATAGAGATAACCCAAGCCCATTGAAGCATGGCTCTTCCCCTCCGGATCACTGTGTTCGACCGAGAGGTCCAGAGCGGAATTCAATAACCCCCCTGCCTCCGTGAACTCCCCTTGCAGATAGTGAAGGCGGCCCATGTTCAATATGGACCTCACCTCCACATCAGGCCTTCCAAGTTCAATGGATAGGACCCTGGCCTCATCGGAAAACTCCATAGCCCTCTTCCAATCACCCATTTGAAGACATATGTTGGAGATCTCCATGAATACCTCCATGTTCTCGGCCCTCAGGGTATCGGACTTGGGCATCTTCTCCTTGCAGTCTATTATCATCTTCAATAATGATATTACCCTTGACGGAGAGGAAGTCTTGTAGTGTGATACTGCCCGGGTCAGGTAGGCCAGCGCGTTCGACCGGTCCTTGGCAAGGTAATAATTAAATGCGATATCGCTCCAATACTCAGGATCATTCGAGTATAGGTTCTCCAACACCCTGGCGATCCGATTATGTAGATATTTCCTCCTTGAATGGTTCAGCTCCGAATAGATCACCTCTTTTATCAAGGGGTTCTCGAATTGATAGTGCTCTTCCTCGCTTCCCTCCATGATGAACCTTGCCTGTATCAGCTCCTCGATGGCTTCCAGGGTGTCCTCATCTCCCAGTTCCAGGGCATCCCTTATCACATCGAACGTGAAGGTAAGGCCTGCGACCGATGAGACCCTGATCACCTTGATCGAGAGAGGTTTCAACCAATGGATCCTTCTTAATACAACATCCTTTACATTCGTGGGCAGGGTGATTGCATCCGGATCAGTTATGTTGAGGCCATCAGGATCCTTCGGATCGAGAATACCCTTTTCCAACATCGAGTGGATCAATTCCTCGATGAAAAATGGGTTTCCGACAGTCATCCTGTATATCGTACTGACCAATTCACGTGGAACGGTCTTGATGTATAGGGTCTTTTTCAGGAATTCCTCGCATTCCAATTCGATGAAACGGTTCAACCTGATCCTGACATATTTGGTATCCTGATCCAGCCTCTTCAATGAATCTGTCAGAGGATGTGCCTTCCCCTCACCCCAGAACAGATCCTCGGGTCGATAAGTGCATATGATCAATATTGGATTCTCCTTTATCCTCCTACATAGGTATTCCAAGAGCTGAAGGGTATTCGAGTCCGCCCAATGCAGATCGTCTATCTGTAAGCATAGAGGTGCCTCGGAGGCTAGATCGAAGATGAACTCGGAGAGCCTATCCAGTTGGAGGGGAGCCTCCTCCATCTCATCCGCCTGCACCTCCTCAGCCTCGATCTCGGCTGGTATGAGCGACATCGGAACGAGATCGCTATCGTAACCGTAATCCATACCCGATCCGCCGTCATAACCCCTTTCAACAAATGGTGAATCTATCCTGCTGCCCTCGAAGAAGCTCTCCTTCAACTTTCTGTATTGATTGAACATCTCCTTGAATGGAAGACACGTATCCGTATCCTTGAAATACAGACATTTACCTGAAAGAAGAGTGAAGTTCTCCATGGATCCAAGGGTTTTTATCTCATCCAGAAACCTTGTTTTTCCCACTCCCGCCTCACCCGAGACCACGGTCACCCTACCCCTTCCATGGGATACGTCCTTGAGGATATCGTTGATCTGGGAGATCTCCTTTCTCCTACCAACGAAATCAACCCCTGCCCTCTTACCTGTTTCCAACATCCCTACGCCTCTGGATTCTTTCAGCCCATTCTCATTCTTATTTTAAGCATCAAGACAATATTAAACCTTTTGCCCACCTTATCCTCCAATAAATGAATATCATCATTCATGAATGGCATAATACTATACAAACCGTGCCGTTCGTAGGCAGTATTTGATCATCTGAAAAATTGGAGGGATTACGAGAGAAATATTTTCAGTTGGTTTTCATATGTAGGTTTTTTTTACTGGCTAAGGCTGGTTTCACTTAAAGGAGAGATGGTACGCACATCTCTGGAAACGTTATACATTTGCCCATCTCCCAGCTAGCCTTATAATCATCCTCTATGCTGGATAATTTATCGCCTGCGGGGAGCATGTCATGGGATAGTTGGTGCTTTTTCTCCCGGGTGTAGAAGCAGCCTGATAGGGTAACCCACCCCTTACAACACATATTGCCCTTTATATCAGCGTTAGCCCACCTGATCGATCCCGGAGGATCATGTATGTCAAACGATCAACATAAGGAGCCGAAACTTTCGAGCAACGCCATGCTTGTACTGAAGAAGAGATACCTCAAGAAGGATGATGATGGGAATGTGGTGGAGAGCCCCGGGGAGATGTTCCTGAGAGTGGCAAACAACATCGCCCAGGCAGACAGATATTATGATGACAAAAAGGACCTTGAACCGATCATCGATGAGTTCTATGACATCATGGCGTCATTGGAATTCCTGCCCAACTCCCCGACGCTTATGAATGCAGGTGGTGATCTACAACAGCTATCAGCATGTTTCGTCCTTCCAGTGGAGGATTCCCTTGACAAGATCTTTGAAACTGTGAAGAATACTGCACTTATCCATAAATCAGGTGGGGGCACCGGATTCTCATTTTCAAGGATTCGGCCCAAGAACGACCTTGTCAAGTCAACAAAGGGCGTATCATCGGGTCCTATCTCGTTCATGCAGGTATTCGACTCGGCAACAGATGTGATCAAACAGGGAGGTACGAGAAGGGGTGCGAACATGGCCATACTCCGTGTCGATCATCCCGATATCAGGGATTTCATCCTCGCCAAGGATGACAATAATAAGCTGAATAATTTCAATATATCAGTCGCCATAACGGACAGGTTCATGAGAGCCCTGGCAAAGGACCAGGATTACGACCTGATCAACCCCAGATCAAAGAAGAGACAGGGGGCCGAATCCGCCAGGGAGATATTCAACCTGATCCTGAAGCAGGCCCATAAGAACGGGGAACCGGGCATGGTATTCATCGATAGATTGAACAGGGACAACCCCACACCAGAGGTGGGCGAGATAGAATCTACAAACCCCTGCGGGGAACAACCCCTTCTACCCTATGAATCGTGCAATCTTGGATCCATCAACCTCTCCCCCATGATCACGGAAGAGGGGAAGATAGATTGGGATAGATTGAGAAAGGTGACGAGAAGCTCGGTCCATTTCCTTGACAATGTGATCGACATGAACAACTACCCCCTCGAGGAAATAAGTAAGAAAACGAAGGATAACAGAAAGATCGGACTGGGCGTCATGGGATGGGCGGATATGTTCTTCAAGCTGAAGATACCCTATGACTCCGAGGAGGCCGTTGTCCTCGTCTATAAGGTGAAGGGTTTCATAGAGGAGGAATCCAAAAAAAGATCCAGGGAGCTGGCCGTTGAGAGGGGGCCATTCCCCAACTTCGATGGATCCATATACAAGAAGAACGGCGAACCCCCAATTCGAAACGCGACAACGACAACGATCGCCCCCACTGGCACGATATCCATCATAGCGGGGACCTCATCCGGTATAGAACCACTGTTCGCCCTTGTATTCGAGAGGAACATCATGGACAGGGATAGGATGATGGAGATCCACGAGGATTTCAAGAGGGTTGCTGAAAAGGAGGGGTTCTACTCAAAGGAATTGATGAGGTCCATCGCGGAGGCGGGATCCCTGAGAGATCTCAAGAACGTACCCCTCCATATCAGGAATGTATATGTTACTGCGCATGATGTTACGCCACAGTGGCACATCAAGATGCAGGCCGCATTCCAAAAATACACCCATAATGCGGTATCGAAGACCGTGAATTTTCCACATGATGCCACGATATCCGATGTCGAGGAGGCATACAGATCTGCATACGACCTTGGATGCAAAGGCGTCACCATCTATCGGGACGGCAGCAGGGAGGAGCAGGTGCTCTCAACCGTTAAGAAGAAGAAGACCGGCATGGATTCAGGTATCATCAGGCCGAGGGGCAGACCGAAAACCATCACGGGTGTGACAGGAAGGGTTGACTCCGGTTGTGGTGCTCTGTATGTAACGATCAACCATGATAAGTTCGGACCATTTGAGATGTTTGCCAACCTGGGTAAGGGAGGTGGCTGTGCTGCTGCGCAGATAGAGGCGCTTGCGAGGTTGGCCTCTTTGGCCATGCGCTCTGGGATCGAACCATATCAGATAGTGAAGCAGCTAAAGGGTATCAGGTGCCCGATCCCGAAGATGGCCCCACTGGGCATGGCAGAGGAATCCATCCTTTCCTGTCCTGATGGTATGGGCAAATCATTGGAGAGGTACCTGCTTGGCAAATCCATCAGTATAGAGGAGGATATGACCTCGTCACCCAACCTTGACTTTTACTCATCGGAGGCCGAACAGGAAAATACAATACCGGAGCACAACGGATCCGAGGTTGTAGGGGTCTGTCCTGATTGCGGATACTCCCTGAAATACGAGGGCGGATGCAACATCTGCTACTCCTGCGGATATTCCAAATGTTCATAAGAGGCAGATGATGAAAGAGAGAAGTGAGAGGCTGAAAAGGAAAGGGTTGGACCCCCCCTGGGCCAGGGAGGACGGGATCAGGGTGGTTCCCGGGGCTTCCAGACCCATGGATCCGTTATTGAAAGATAGACTCCATGCCCTCACCGAAGATCTGCGCTCACTTGAGATGGAGGACCCTGGCGGTTTCGCACTCGCATTAAGGAGTATAAGCGGATTCTACTGCACCCGGAGAAACAGCTCTCCATTGGATATCGCCGGAGAGGATCTGATCGATGTGATCGATTACGATCCAACAAGGAGATGGTTGATCGCATCAGAGATGGGTGACATCGATCCGATGGTGGAGATATTCTGGTTCGGCACCAGGGCATTTCCGGGGGACATGATATACTGCATCGTATCCGAAGAAAACGAGATGATGCTCCTTTCTGATAGGAAGGGTCAGTCAAGAATAGATAAGATACTCTCCCTGATCGAAAGATGGAAGGATAATCCGGTTTTGAGGATCGACGAGGCCGTGCTATGGAGGGGAGGTGATCTGAGATCACTTACGCAGTTTCTGATCGAGCATTATTCCCTCAGGAGAGATCAGAGGTCCCAATGATCCTCCAGTACCCCGTCCGTCTCTATAACGATCCCATCAAGAACGGGGGCGGTATTCACAACCCCAAACCAGTATATCACCATACCAGGACCGAAAAGCTCAAGATATGAGGAGAGCTGTTTGCTCAAGTTCTTGTTGATCTCCTTAAGGTCTCCAAAGGATGCCTTTGACTCTATCCACTTGATGCTTTCACCCCTGAAGAATATCGGAGATTTCAGTAGAAAATCCGGGGTTTTCGACCCCGCTGCCCTGAGATCTTCCTCCCTTTCGTAGGTTATCCCATGAGAGTCAAGCCAGACCTTGATCCTCTCCTCCCCCCTTACGCCTCTTTCCCTCTGTACCCTATCCCCCATGGGCGAATATATCGGATCGTTCTCATTTACCTCGGTAAGCTCCTTTTTCATCCGTTTATCCGTTATCTTCGATGTATCCATAAGCATCTTCCTGAACGATTTCTTTCCGGTACCCTGGCCTGTGAGTATGATGAATGCGGTCATAACCGGTGGAAAGGAAAGCTCCTCGGATATCTCAAGGAAGGACCTTCCACCTTTCCACTGTTTGGTCATTTTCGGTGCGGAGCTTTTTACACGGTGGAACTTCTGGGTGACCATCCTTATCATCTTCTGGGTATAGATGACCAGGAAGAACTCCTTCGACAGGTCGTTGTACTTCCGGTACAACCTCTCTATATCCCGATAACTCCTGAGTTCGGAATATATCCTGTTGTAGTTTGATTCATCGATGATCATATTATCTCTTCCCGTACCACGACCGATAGCCTATTGCTAGGTGATTAAAGTATGTTTTGCTCCGGATCTGGCAGGGAAAATACCATGCCATATCTTGATAGCCTCTCCTTGATCCCCTTTATATGTGTTCCTCTCCAGTAGAAATGGTCACATGTCTCACACTTGTAATATAGATCTCTAATCTCCAGGACACGAGGCGGGATCATCTTCTCATTCTCCTTGCTGAGATCATCCTTCCCGATGGCCTTGAGGACGCCATTGCATATCGTGCATCGTGCTGGATACCCTGCGGACTCTGAGGTGTTGATGATCCTGGAAAGCTCCTCCAATTGATCATCCAGTGTCAACGCCATGATCGTTATTGACCTCTCCCCCAATCTCCTTGAGAGCTCCCTATCCCGTGTCAGGACCGATCTCCCTTCATCTACTGCGGCCCTGATCACCTCATCATCGTTCATATCCCTAAGGTAGAGAACGTCATAACCGGCAAGCCTGAGCCATCTCGACAATGACCCCAGCATCTCATCGCATATCAGTTTCTCTGCGGTTGACTGATGGCCTCCATTCAAGCGGCATCCATATCGATCTCACGCATATATATCTCTTGCTTTATCTTCGATATTCTTAATTATACTTCATATTATATCTCTTTTTATGATGATCTTTATTTATCTTATTATCTCATATATTATCATATTATAGCCATATTATCTCTATCTTCTGTTTTATCATTTTATCTATTATCAGATGTTTTTATTGATGGATCATCTGGTTTTGTTCAACTTTCGCATCATAACACTTATATACCTTGTACCCCAAATCATAACATAGCGAAAAGACCAGGAGGTCTACTAAATGAAAAGATTGGTAATAATGATCACATTGGTCCTGGGGGTTTCGGCCTTCATGGGCTTTGCTAGCGCTTTGAACCCTCTCTCCAACAAGGATGCGGACTACGATCCCGACGGGGATGGACTCAACAACGTGGCCGAGTTCGCAGCC
>JAUVLN010000050.1 GCA_030600725.1 Thermoplasmatota archaeon
AGGTCGGATCCAGGTAATTTCTTCGGATCAAGTCCAGAAATACCGCATTTTCGAGAAGGTTCGCTATCTGATCTCCCGGAGATATGGAGAGGAGCTCCACAATGCCGGTATCGATGGAATATACCTTTTTGGGAGAAGTGGATCTCTCCTTCTGCCTGAAAGTGAATTTGTCAACGATCATCAGGAGTGATGCCTCCGTCAGGTAGTTCACATAGTTCATCACGGTATGCGTGCTGCTCAGATCAAAACGCTTCTTCAGGCTTGAATAGGTCATAAGATTGGAGCTTGAACCGGTAAGGAATAATGCCAGTTCGCGGAGAGTTCGGACATATTTGGGGTGAAATCGACCTATGACGTCCCTGTTGATGATATCATTGTAAAGTGTATTGAGGTATAATCGGGCGTTGGCAGGGTCCAGGATCACCTGGGGGAATCCCCCCAATCGAAGATATTCCTCTGCTCTTGTTTTCAGATGCTCTGCTTTTCTCGTTGTTATCTCGCCCATTGCCGGGATGCCCGATCCTCTGGCAATTAGAGATTCCCGAAACGAGAATGGTAGCATGAATATCGGCAGGTATCTCCCTGTGAGGTGGGTGGACAGTTCGGTGCTTAAAAGGTTTGCACTACTGCCCGTGATGATCACGTTCATCCCTTCTCTTTGAAGCCTGTTGATGAAAAGCTCCCAGCCGGGCACATTCTGGATCTCGTCCAGGAGAGCGTGGGTTGGTCGATCAATGAGTCCGCATGATATCTGAAATACGTGGTCCAGCTCCTCCTTTGTGACCCCTACCAATCGCTCGTCATCGAAATTGATATATGCATATTCATGGTCCGATAGAAGTTGATGGGCCAGGGTCGACTTTCCGGATCTACGGACGCCAAATATCACCTTTGTGGAGGCAGACCGAAGGAGCGGTCTTGTTTTATCGAGGTACTCCCGTTCTATGAGGTTCTCATCTTTCAGGATCCTGGTCTTTTCCTCCTTCTGTCCCAGGAGGATCATTCTCAGGGTGGCCTCATCCATGAAACTGAAACGTCATAAAAGTATATAAATTTGTGCAGTCTACTGCATAAATTATAATGAATTTGTGCACTTGTTTGCTCAAATTAAGCATTTTATTTGAGCAGATCAACATAAATTCCGGTTTATGGGAAAGGTTGAGGACCCCTCGGTTTGATATGGATCACCTCATCTTGTTCTACCCCGTACTATCGGATAAATTCCACCGAGAACATTTATGTGCGTGTAAGCTTCAGGACCCTTGATGAAGTGCCCCTTATGCGATTCCAACGCCCTCCTTTTCTATGTCGGCCATCTGGGCGAATACCATCGGTGTGATGGGTGCCTTGGTGCCTTTCTCCTGCCGCAGTATCATCTGAACGAGGAGGAGGAGAAGAGGAGATACGAGACACACAACAACGATGTGTTGGACTCCGGCTACCAGAGGTTCGTACAACCTCTCGTTGATGCCGTGATGGATTCATTTTCAAAGGAACACAAAGGCCTTGATTTCGGATGTGGGGAAGGCCCGGTCATATCGTACCTGCTGGAGAACAAGGGATACCATCTCGATCTATACGATCCATACTTCCATGCAAATGACCCTGTTTTTTCAAGAAAATATGATTACATCATACTCTCGGAGGTGATGGAACATTTCAAACAGCCGGAAAGGGAGTTCAAGACCCTGTTCTCGCTTCTGAACCCCGGCGGGAAGATATTCTGCCTGACCGAAATATTGTCAGATGGCACCGATTTTGAGAGCTGGCACTACAAGAGCGATGAGACCCACCTGTTCTTCTATCATGAGAGGTCCATCCAGTACATTGCCGAAAGGTTTGAAGGCCCAACCTTCGAGATCGATGGAAGGCTGATCGTTTTCAATGATCCGGGACCTTGAGATAATGTTGCAGTTTGTCCAAAGGGAAAGGTCGACCTACATTTCTCTTTCTGATATTCTGTCCAGGATCGTTAACATGTTCACCCTGACCAGGACCCACGGGGACACCAGAGAGACCCCCAGTATCAGGATACAGAACACGACCGCCCCCTCCAGATAGGAGGGAAGAAACAGCTCCGAGAGGCTGGAAGCAGCTCTATATATCATCATGGACAGGAGGAGCCCTACAACCATCAGGATCATCCTCCTGGGGAGGGGAACGCTCTTCGGCTCATATCCGACGTACCTGTCCTCCAGGGGAAAGGCGATGGCGCATCCCAGCAGGAGCCCGGCCCCCATCCCCAACTCCTCTATCGAGACGAGGACCTCGCCGGGATACAAGATCGTCAGGACGGCCAAACCTGAAAGGAACAGAAGGGCTGTGAGAAGGGCCCCAAAGGAGATCTTCCTCCAGGTCTCGAAGGAGGAGATCCGGGATGCGACCTTTGGATGGACCCACATGAACGAAATTATCAGGGTGATGCCGACGATATATCCTCCCAGAACATCCTGCAGGTCATGTACTCCGATCACTATCCTGGACACGGGGACCGCGACCACCGCGAAAACGCAGAATATGAAAAGGATCCTCTTCACGCCTTTGTTCCCTTCCAGGTGGGCAAGGAGCGGATATCCGTAGAATACAAGTGACGTCGTTGTGTGTCCGCTGGGAAGGCCGTACCCCGATATCTGCTCTCCCAGCAACCTATTGGCGGGGGGACGGGGGTCGTGGAAGAGCTGTTTGAGAAATACCGTGGAAAGGACCGTTGCGAAAAAGAGGATGAACATCCTGCGGGCGAACCTCTTGTCATATCCAAGATACAACATGGTGGCCGCGATCACGTACAACTTCTCGTTGCCCAGCTCCGTGAGGAATGAGAAGAGGTTGAATATCAGCTCGTTCTCCGAATAGAGGCTTTCGTTGTTACCTGCAAGGATCAGCCCCCCTCCGATCAACAACACGGCCACATTGAGGATAAGGATGAAAAGAAGCTCCTTTCCAGTCAGATCATGGTCTTTTCCCACACTCGAGTGATAGCTGAATATGAATATATTAGTTCGCTGAAGGGTGTGGCTATCCAACTATTGAGATCGATGGAAGGTTGATCGTTTTCAATGATCTGATAACTTGATCGCCGACAGTTCCCGTTCATTGGAGTGGTGGGGGGCCACTCGGTTTTAGACACCAATATTATAGAAGCCATTTCCACGCGGGTACAACATTGACCTTCTTTCCATTCATATCGATCTCCTCCTCCTGATCGTATGTCACTATGGTGCCCTCATCAAGATCGAATTCAGATATCGCCTTCAGGAGCCCGTTAACCTCTCTTTCCCTTGTGGTCTCGTTCATCTCCCAGGTCACCTGTAGCGCCATAATCACCTCATTCCTGTCCACGATAATGAAATCGCATTCACCATCATCCTGGTAGTAGAATGGTTCTCCCCTGGATCGGATATGGTTGAAAACGATGTTCTCCAGCACCTTGCCCCGATCCCGCGTCAACCTGGTTGATACGGGTCTGACGAAGCCGTGATCCGTCAGGTAGAACTTCTTGCTTGCAACCATCTGTTTTTTAATACTTCGGTCATATTTTTGCAGGATGGTGCAGAAATTTGCCTCTTCCAGGTGGTGTATATAATTTTGAACAGTTGTGCTACTTCCCGCACCTATTGTCTTTTTCAATGAATTGAACGAGAAAAGGTTGGTGAGATTCGATATCAGGTAGCCGTAGAGGTCCTTTACCATCTTGACGTTCTCGAGACCATATCTTACAACGATGTCCTTGAGGATGATATCCTCGTAGGTCCTGAGAAGTATCTCCTGATCTCCGTATCTCAGGAATTCTGGCATTCCTCCCTTTTCAAGGTACTCATCGAATGCGTTACGGATCCTCGTCCGTGATTCAGTATGGTATTTCGCCCTATCATCATGATCGATCCCCATCATGTCAAGGAATTCTCTAAAAGAGAAGGGCTGAAGTTCCACCCTGACGTGCCTGCCCGTGAGCTTTGTTCCAAGTTCCCGGCTCAGTAGATTGGCATTGGACCCCGTAACGAAGAACTTGAATCCCATATCCTGAAACCTTCTCACAAAGGATTCGAAGCCCTCCACGTTCTGGATCTCGTCCACCATGAACACGCTCTTCTTTCCCAAAAGAGAGAGCTGCGCCTCGTAGAGGGCATTGAACTGCGAAGCATCGAAATCACGCAGCCTCTCATCTTCGAAGTTGATGTAGAAGAAATCCTCATCTGCATAATGTTCCTTTATGATCTGGCGGAGAAGTGTGGATTTTCCGCACCGCCTGACGCCGGAGATCACAACGACATGGGGAAGCTCCAGGAGTTGGGATATCCTGCCCAGGGCATGGCGGGGGATGCCCAGGTCCCTGCCAAGGATGGTGGACCTCTGGTCCATGATCACCTCCTTCAGGAGGTCCTTTTGAAGCATGATACGTCATTGGTGTAGATGATTATAATGGTTTCCATTTAGAATGAACACTTTCTGCCTTTTTTGTTCATTTCGAATGGACACCTTGAGAACCTACTCCTTCATGCCTTCCCAATCCAGAAGCCTCTGGTTCCCCTCCAGCTTCTTTATATCGGTGATATCCTGGGAGACCTCAAGCGTTCCCAGGAACTTGCCCTCCCCGTTCCTCACCGCAAAATACCTGATGTGAATGAACTTCCCTCCAAGCTGGATCCAGAACTCCGCCACGTCCTTGTTCCCCGCCTTGAACTCGTCCAGTATATTCTGTACAACGTGAACGCTCTTTGGAGGGTGACAGTGCTTGACCTCCCTTCCGATCACCGCCGGGGACCTGGGGAAGATCCTCTCATCGGTTGCAGAGTAGTATTTTACCTGCTCGTTCTCGTCCACGAAGGATATGTCCAGAGGAAGCGTCCTGAGCATGAAGTTGAGCTGTTCCACTGTGAGATATCCCTCATCCAGCCTCACCCCTTTCCCCCCGGGAACCTCCTCTTTCGTAACGGCCACCTCAAATCCCTCCTCGGGCTCCACCCAGGCGTAGCCTATCTCACCTTCACCGCTTCTGACCGCCCCCCACTCATCGTCCGTCAGCTTTTCCAGGCTCACGGGGAAAAGGACCTTCTCCTCCTTGTATATCATATCCTTCATGGTCCTGATCATGATGTCCAGATGGTCCCAGATCTGTTTTAGATCCCCCGCCTTGATACTCACATTCGCATCCTTCATCATGCCCCTTATATCATCGTGGAGCGACCACATCACCTGGCTCGGACCGGAGACCTCGTACCTCTCCAGATACGGAAAGAGCTGGTTCTCCTTTCTGAGATAGTGGAGGTTCACCTTTCCCACATACTCCATGAAATTCATCAGCGTCTCCCTGTCCCCGTCAGATATCTTCCCCTCCTTCCCGGCCCCGCTCATGATATTTGAGATCACGTCGAGGTATCCATCCAGCACCCTGTTCTCCTTCACGAACGTATGAAGAGGGTGGCCCGGAGGCACATCCAGCTCATCCTTGCGGTCCAGGGATTCCTTGAACACCTCCACGTGGACGTCGCATAGCTTCTTGATCTCCTCCTGCGGAAGCCCCTCCTCGATGAGCTCCTGTTCCATCCTGGCGATCTCGGAGGAGTCCACCTCGGTGGCAAGGTCAAGAAACCTCTGCTTCACATCCTCGACGCTCTTCCCGGAATGGAGGTCGGTGATGATGGATTTCAGGGCCTGGAGCTTCTCATCCGATCCGGCATCCATAGAAGCAACCCCTTCCATCTTCTCACCCGTGACCTTCTCTATCCGGGATGAAAGCGCCCGGATCAGATCATGAAGCTCGACCCCGCCCATCCGGGATATCATCTCGAGTGTGGCGATCTGCCCCATCTGCTGCATCATCTCCGGGTCCTTCAATTTGGAATAGTTGGGTGAGATATCCGTTAAGTGGTCCAGAAGGAACGGATACTTTTCCATCAATTCGCCTATCTTCGTGCTGCCATCAATATTCAAATCATAACCCCCAATGTAATGCGCATGAGCGATGTCCCTCATAATCCTTGTCCATGACAGTTCAAATGGCCCCCTTCACTCTTTTACAGGATCCGTTGGAAGAGAATCCACGATACTGGCCCGTGCGCTCCGGTATCACCCTTTCAGACCCATCTCGTACCTCTGTTCGATGAGCGTATGCCCCCACTTCACCACCTCCCCCTCCTCGACCAGTGTGAAACCAGCCAAGTGGTACAATTTGCCCGCGTTGACGAGGCTCTGCTGTGTCGTAAGGTAAATAGAACTGTAACCTCTGCTCCTTGCAAAGTCCACTCCCAGCTCCACGAGCTTCCTTCCCAGCCCCCTCCCCCGGACCTTTGGGTCCACCAGCAGGAACCTCAATCTCGCTTTCTCCCCCTCCCCCTTTGCAATAGCAACGCATCCAACGATGTCCCTTTTGCTCTCCGCAACCCAGAACCGCTCCATGTCCTCGTCGAGGTCCCGAAGCTCAAGAAGGAGCATCTCCACGTGCTGACGGAATGTATGGTCGTACCCGAACTCGTCCGAGTATAACCTCCCGTGAAGTTCTGATATCGCCTTGAGGTCCCCCTCCTCGAGACGGGTTCTGATGTTTACTCCGTTCAGATCATCCATCGGGCCATTTCCTCCTGATCTGCTGTGCTTTCAACATTCCATGTGCGGGCCCATTATAATATTCTTTCATGGATTATCCATCACTTCATATATCGACCATAGGTTGATCCGGGATGATGTCTGGAGATGGGGAGGGATGATACCGGTCTGGAAGGATTCGCCTTCTGCGTGTACAGGGCATCGAACATCGGGGAGAACGTCACGCACTTCGAGTTCTGGAAGCTGCAGATGAACACGACGGACGGCATCAAGGATTGCATATTCAATGGGGATCCGGGCACATCCGATCTCCACCCCGGCGATAACAGGACCTGTAAGGTCTATATCGATATCTCACAAGGGTCCGTTATCACTCCATTAACGCTGATGTCCCCCTGGGAAGGGATAACGATATCGATAGATCCCGCCCTTTATGAGGGCAAGATCTGAACGATCATAATAGCTTAGCCCACTTCTATCTTTCAAGCTCCGCCTTGTTCAAGTACTTCTGAGTGCTTGAACATCAGGTGAACCTGTGGTTCACATCAGACCGGCACTTACTCGTTGTTTTCCGACATATTGGGCTAGGTTTCCTATACCAGAGGATTGTTTTCAGATAGAAAATTGAATATCCAGACCTGATTGGAGTTACACCGGTGTACGAAAGTCTTAATAACACATCTTATCCATTGATAACCGGAAGGTAGACATGAATAGAAAGGCAGCAGTTATTTGGGTATTAGCTTCATTGCTCATTGTATCCACTGCTGGATGTTTGAATAGATCTAATTCAGGAGAAATAGATGAAATTGATCTTAACAACTCGATCCTCATTTCCGATAATTCAGGTTTTACAAGCGAGAATGGTGTAACCAAAGGCGAGGGCACGGAAAAAAATCCCTTTATTATCGAAGGTATAGAAGCGGATGCTTCAGGAAGTCAGTATTGTGTTCTCATCAAGGACACGGATGCTCATTTCATTATCCGGAATTGCACTTTCAAAAACGCTTCAACGCCAATGTGTGGAGATAGGATATGGCCTCAAGAAAATTGGTATGGTGAGTCAGGGATAATATTTGATGATGTCAGTAATGCACTCCTCGACCATAATGTCATCACATCAAATCAGGGTGGAGGAATTCTTTTGAGAAACTCGTCCTCCATCAGGATAATGGAAAATGATATCATCGGAAATAGAGGGAATGGGATCTTAATTGAAGAGGGATCAGAGGATCTCGAGATCGATCGGAACAATATCTCATTGAATTCCAATTACGGTCTATTTGTCCTTGATTCTGGTGATATCAAGGTCCTATCCAACAGCTTCCTTGAAAATTTCGGAGGCATCTGTGTGGATGAAATTCGAGATATGGAGGTCGAAGACAACGATCTTTCCCACCACACCATTGGTGACCTATCAGTCACCAGCTCGATCGGTATGAGAATAGCTTTCAACTCAATAGGTTCATCCATGTTGGACGGAGTGACTGTTTCCGATTCGGAGGATCTAAGGTTCGAAGATAATATGTTTGCCAATACCGGGTTGAAAATGGATGGTTGCAGGAAGTCCACTTTATCCAACAACACTTTCAATGGCATTGGGATTATCGTGGATGGGGATTCTGAAGATCATTTTGATTCACATACCATCGATAACAATAATATCGTGGGGCCGAAACCTATTATTTATCTATCAAAATTGGACCATGCTACGATTCCCACCAATATCGGGCAGTTGATCATAGCCAGTTCTTCGAATCTTTTTATTCATTCCGTCATTCTGAAAACGGATGTCCTCATTGCGTTTTCGGAATCGATCCATATTAGTGGCTGTTCGTTCTCATCGGTATATGGTAGCGGACTCGAATTGGTTAATTCAAACAGAATTAATATCGAAGGAAACCTGTTTGAAGAAAATCATCTATATGGGGTCTGTGTCAGAAACTCGTCCGGGAATATGATCTATGACAATCAATTCACTCTCAATGGTAATAACACCAATGGCGGAGGCATTGGCCTATTGGATTGGTCTTCTAACAATGAGATAAGGGGAAATAGAATTGAAAACAACAACTGGAACGGTATATATTTTCAGAGGGCCGTTAATAACTCAGTGATCCAAAACACAATCTCCCATCAGTATTTCGGACTGAACATTGATGTTGAATCCAATGGGAATACCATGGCATGGAACGATATCGAGGAGAATAATGTCGGGATAATAAACAGGGATTCTTCAGGTAATCAATTTGAAAACAACACCTGCTGTAATAATGACTGGATAGGAATGATTCTACGAAATTCACAGGGGTGCATTCTCTCAAACAACTCCTTCAATGACAATGGTGAAGGTATCTGGATCGATGAAGCCGACTTCAATATCTTGACAGGAAACCAGTTCGATGGAAATGGATATGATACCAATTGCGATGGAATAGGTGTGAAGATCGAAAGATCTTCATCCAATGTCCTCTCAGAGAACACTTGCAATTTGAACAACGGTGACGGCATCTGGTTGAGGGACCAATGTACGAACAACCTATTGGAATCAAATACCGTTTGTTATAACTGGGGGAGTGGGATCGATATCTTCATATCATCCTCATGGAATGAGGTATTCAACAATACGTGTAATGAAAATGAGCGGGGCATAGTCATCCAAGGATCCCATGGCAACGACATTTTCAATAATTTTTGTAGTAATAATAGCAATTGTGGAATATGTGTAAGTTTTCAGTCTGAGAACAATAAGATAAGGAAGAACCGCTGCTCGAACGGTTCCTTCTATGGGATCGAGATATACTCCTCGAAGGAAAACGAGATCATCGATAATATATGCCTTTTCTTTAAGGTAGGCATCAGGTTGAGTGATTCGGATGGCTGCACAATTCAGGGTAACATCTGCGAATGGAATAATAACTCCGGGATAATGGTTTATTATTCTCTTGACTGTGTTATCCTTGAGAATGTCATCAGTAGAAACCCATTTGGACTCTACTTTTATAATTCATCTGGAAATATGGCCCATCACAACATATTCCTGAAAAACTCATTACATGCATTCTCAAATATGGATAATGAATGGGATGATGGACTAAAGGAGGGGAATTTTTGGGATGACTACTCCGGTCTTGATAATGGTACTGATGGTCGAACTGCTGGAGATGGAATTGGTGATACGGATCTACCACACATAGGTTTTGATTATTATCCGTTGATGGAGAGCCGATGAGAATTGAAGGAAAATGTGAACCTCTCTCCGACCTTGTCCGGCGGAGGGTTCTTTTTCTTTGAGCACGGATTATTTCCAGTAATTCGTTAAAAACCGGACTTTACAAGTTAGCTATTGAGTCCTGATTTTCCCGTGTTTCGATACCTTATTTCATATAGGCAGGGCCTATACAAATTTATTGGTAGTTACTAACTTATTCATACACATATTATATATAGGTGTAGTTACTGTA
>JAUVLN010000172.1 GCA_030600725.1 Thermoplasmatota archaeon
CCTCACCGGTTTGCGGAACCTGTCCCGGCATGGTTCCCGGCTGTTCCGGCATGGGGGCCGGCTGTGGGACCTCCGGTGCAGGTGGCATTGGGGGCTCCGGACCTACCATCTCGGCCGGTTCAGGGGGCATGGCGGGTTCAGGTGGCATGTAAGGTGCTGCCTGATCCTGAACCGGGGCTGGTGCATACTGTGGTTCCGCTGCCATGGGTTGATATATTGGCTGTTCCGGCATCGGTTGTTCCGGTGCCGGGAGAGCGGCGTATCCGGCTCCTTGGTCCGGGGAGGGTAGTGCATTCCCTGCCATCTGCATCGCAGGCGCTCCTGAAAGCAGTGCCTCGATCCTCGCCTGCGCCTCAATAGCCTCCTGCTGCTGCCTTGCAACAAGCTCCTCGTGAGCCTTCTCCTCCCTCTCCGCGATATCCGCCATCGGATCCTTCCTTGTCGCGAAGAAGATGATGATCAGGATCACAAACAGGGCGATTATAACAAGGATGAAAATAAGGCCATATTGCTGCATTATCGACTCATCCTCCTCTCCGGTTGGTTCGTGGAGAGGTTCAATGGGCGGAACATAAACATCGATATCCAACTCGAAGGATTTCGTCACGCCCCCTTCATCCTCCACGGTCAAAGTGACCGTGTAGTTCCCGGATAAACTGTAGGTATGTTCTATGTTGAGCCCGGCATTGGTTATCGGATCCGTACCATCACCGAAGTCCCACGTATATATCAACTGCTCAGTGGAGGAGGGGATGATCTCATCAGGATCCGTTGATTTCACGCCCGTGAAGGTAACGGTGCCCGTCGGTGGATCAGCCGATTCAGGTGGCAGGATCGAAGGCGTTGTCATCTCATCGTTGATATTCGATACCTCCAGCTTGATCGTCTGGGTGTATCTCGCGCCTGCCGCATCCATGATGGTGATGTTGAAGAACGTTGTCCCCACCATGTAATTCGTCAGATATATGGACATCCTACCCGCCTTCTCCTCGAATACGTAACCGTTTTCCGTGAAGTAGTGGTCAGGCATGATATCCTTGATGGTCGTGATGAATATGTGCTCATCTGTTCCGTAAGTCTCATCGGGGTCCATTTTCACCATATGGATCTCGATATCACCCCCCTGTGTTCCCTCGGCCAGGGTGGGGACGCCTTCCTTGGCAGGATAGGTTATGCCGTTGATTATCACATCCTCTATCCTCGGGGCGTCGTTTACCGGATTGACTGTGACGTTGATCCTTATCGTCGGCCAATCCTCCAGATGTACTTTCGGGTCCTCCGCCCTGATGATCAGATAATCCTCTCCGTTCCAGTCCTCGTCGGGAATTAGGGTTAAGTTGCCCGTTGCGGTGTCGATCTGGGCCGAAACATAATTGGACCTGACAACCGAATATGTGAGGTCATCATTATCCCTGTCCCAGAAACTGGAGATAAGATCGACCAATCCGGTCTCGGGCGTGTCCTCATCTAGACTGACATCGAAGTACTTGACCAGGGATATCGGAACGAAGTTCTTGATGGTGATGATCTTCTCCGCGGGTTCTCCCCTGTCGATACCATCTGATGATATGACCCAAACCCTTATCTTATCGTTCTCCACCGTCTGATCCGCGCTGAGAGTGAAGTTATCGGGTCCCGCCTTGATAAGCTCCCACTCGGTTCCCACCATCTTGTACCATTCTACGATATAGATGATCTCGTCCACAGGCTCGGTATCGACATCAATGGAGTGGTTCAGGATCGTGACGGTGATATCATCAAGCGATGTGGCAGGTGCGGGGTTCACAAGGATGATCGGTGTTGTTGGCGCGGTGTTTATGGTCTCGAAATGGAAGGTTGTAACCGCTGATTTGCCCCATGGGTCCACGGCTTCGACATGGACATTGTAGGTTATGTGGAACTTGAGGTTCTTCACGAAGGTGTATGAGGGGTTGTAAACAACCCTATCCACGATCATGTCGCTCTCCTCCCATGATCCCTCGAATACCTTGATGTTGTACAGTACAGTATCCAAATTATCATCCGTGGTCGCGTTCCAGCTTATCATGGGCCTCTTCTGGTGTGTCTGCTCGGGAATGTTGACCACAGGCGTGGGGAAGACCGGAGGATAGTTAAATGGCATCTCGAACACCCGAATGATGTTCGAATTCAGGGTAATGGGCCCTGTCCACTGGGGGACAAAACCCGGTTTGAATGCAGATATATTTATCGGATTCGCGTTGTATGTCGTGGTCTTGTTCAGGGAGTCCGAAAGCACTTTGGTTCCCCAGATCCAACCCGTTGTGGTGGTCATCTCGGTGAATGTCAAACCCGTTGCACTGTAGATATTCACCTCAACCTTCTTGATAGGTTCACCCGTCCCGTTGTCGACGATGCCCACATACACAAGCCAGTAGAATTCCACCTTGGATTCATCGTCGATGAAGTCGATCTTGCTGGTGGATATCGTGGCATTGCAGCCTCTCAGTGTGGAGTTCGCATTCAGGGTCAGGTCGATCATATTATTAGAGAAAGAGCTGTTCGATATCTCCGTGCTGTTGGTCCTCTTTATTTGCAGGGCAATAACATTGTCGTAGAACTCCTCCTGTTCCAGGGTCGCGATATCAATCCGGGTAAGAAACATTCCCACTTCATTATCATGGTATGTATTGCCCTTTCCGGAAATATCGATATGGTCGCCAAATACGCCACTTGCGGAGTTGTTGAAGGTATTGTGTTCAATTGAGAAACCGGACCAGTTTGCCGCATGAAGGTTCCCTATCGGGTTGGCATATATATCGTTGTTAGTGAACATCGACTCGGCCGGTGAGGCATTGAGATAAACGCCGTACCTGCCGTTGTTGTGGATCATGCTTCCATTGTACGAACCCGCGCTACCCGAACTCTGGACGAATACGCCGTCGATAGCATTGTATGAAACGTCCATGTTATCCATATTGACGGTAGCGCTGTTGGCCTCCACTCCATACATATCATTGTCCCTGACCTGACCATGGTCCAGATTCACAGTGGATGATCCCAGCATCACACCGCTCAGGTCATTACCGTTTATCTCCGAACTTGAGATGGTAACCGATCTTGAAGATGACAGTCTGACCCCACAACCAATGTTGTCGTTGAACTCGGTATTGTTGATATCGACATCATTAGCGTTGGAGAAATACACACCATGGTTCGAGTTGTCGTTGAACTCGGTATTGTAGATATCGACATCATCAACATTGGAGAAATACACACCATCGTTCAAGTTGTCGTTGAATTTTGAATTTGAGATCGTGAAATCGGCGGCAGAACCCCAACCGTTCACGTACATACCTCTCGAACCGCTTTCTTTTATGTCAATGTTCTCCAGGTATATGGAACTGTAGCCCCGATACATGTAGATGCCATAACTGCCGCTGTTGTAGATCTTCGCGTTTCTCAGGTTGATATATGAATAATAGTCCAAGTACATCCCATATGAACGGCTGTTGTAGATCTCAATATCTGTCATTACCGAATGTGAATAATAACAATATATTCCATACGACGAAGAGTTCCAAACCTTAACATTATCCAGATATGATGTGCCGCCATAATATCGGGCATAATAGTTGTAGATACCATAGCTTCCTGAATCCCTGATCGTCACATTAGCTATATCAAATTGGTAGGAACGATAGTTATAGATACCATAGCTACTGGTACTCTTTATCTTCAGGCCATTGCATTTGAGATAACCGTAGTAATTTCGAATGCCATAGCTTCCTGTACTGGTAATGGAGATATCGATTCCATCTATGCGGCCTCTGTTGTTGTATATCCCATAGCTACTGGCACCAACAATGTTGAGTTTCTCCGGATATAGACGTCCATAATTGTTGTACACCCCATAACTTCTCGAGCTAAGGATACTCACGTTATACAGCGTAGCAGTATTCGATGATCCACGAAGGTATAATCCATAACGGTAAGAACGGGAGATCGTGGTATTTGCCACATCTGCATCACCGCTTCCAGAGAGTTCAAGACCGTAATATGCATTCCGTATTGAGCTGCTCTCGATATCCGCATAACCCTCGATATCGAAATACCAGTAATTATAATCATAGAGGCTTATATTGGAATCTCTCATGTAGAGCGATCCACTGGAATATATCCTGATATTCTCATAATGCTCCATCTTGATGTCCGATCCGTTAATATACAATGTCCCGTAGACATAGATGTCGCTCATCATATACCATTCCACCTCACTGATCTCATAGGTTTCACCACTCCAGACATATAGCGTGGAATATTGATGTGAGAATGCATCCGTCTCCTCATCACCCTGGGGGGCCTCCGCTCCAACGGGCAACATCATGGAAAATGCCACCGTTAGGAGAAAGATTACTGACAGTACTACCAAGATACTATTTCGGGCTTTCATGTGTCCCACCTATCTCTATTAGGATAACCAGCAACCTCAAAGGGATTCCAGAATATTCAGCTGCTAGCTCCGAAGTATCACCTTATTACCATATTTAATTTTCCATCCAGCGCCGGACAACACTTCATGCCGAGTGGGCTGTCCAGCATTTAAAAAAATCACTGCAGAAAGGCGATCATCCTCCCCGATCCGGTTGATCTGTTCTGAGCGGCGATGCGGCCGTTCTCCGCTAGGTTCAAGCAGTTATTGGCGCTCAGAGCGAAAGCTCGCCGACCTCCACCTCCACCGCTTTCAGGATCTTTCCGGATGAGATCAGATCGTATACCTTGAGGATATCCGGATGAAGCGGCCTGTCCTCCTCCATGAAGGGGACGACCTCCCTGATGAGATCGTAGGCTACCATGGTTCCTTTACCGGGCTTCAATGGTTTATGGAAATCCAGGGCCTGCGCAGCTGCCAGCATCTCGATCGCAAGGGTGCCGATGACGTTCTTATGGATCTCCTTCAGATGCCTTATCCCGACCGGGGCCATTGATACGTGGTCCTCCTGATCCGCCGAGACCGATATCGAATCCACGGATGCGGGATGTGCGAGAACCTTGTTCTCGGAGACCATGGCCGCCTGCGTATACTGGGCGACCATCAACCCGGAGTCCATACCAGCATCCTTTGTCAGAAATGCGGGGAGCCCGGATAGTACGGGATTGAGGAGTCTGTTCGTATGTCTCTCGGACAGGCTGCAGATCTCCGCCATCCCGATCTTCATCAGGTCTACTGCGATGCCGATCGGCTGTCCGTGGAAGTTGCCCGCACCGATATGATCCATCTCATCGGGGAAGAATATGGGATTGTCCACAACGGAGTTCAGCTCGATCTCGATGGTCTTTCTCGTATAATGCCAGACATCGATCGATGGCCCCAACACCTGGGGGGTGCATCTCATCGAGTACCCATCCTGGACCT
>JAUVLN010000135.1 GCA_030600725.1 Thermoplasmatota archaeon
CAGATAACAAGGAGATATTGGAACTTCTTGATGGGTTAGATGCAGAGGTCCATGTTCGGGAGGTTGTGTTGAAAAGCAAACATATGAAGGTACTTGCTCTCAAGTAGATATCTGGCATATCTACTGAAAACGGACAAGTGGAAAAATTACCAAACGGTTACTTTTAGGGGTGCGAAATAGGAGTTTATATCATCTTCGATCTCTATAGCAATTCGGACAGATGCCCAGATACCAACCTATCCCGCCCAGGAAATCCTGACCGCATAACCTGCAGATCTTATAGGAATCTACTTCCACACACATACCCATGATCACGCTTTCCCACAAAAGCACAATATGCGAAATCCCAAATGGGTTTACCATTCGATATAGTTTTCTATTTTCGACATTGTTTCGGCCCTGGCACCGAGGATCGGGGAGTATGATTACGTTTGTAGGTCGCAAACGGGAACTTGAGATGCTTGATCGTGAATACGGGAAGGGTGGCTTCTCATTCTTTCCTATCTATGGAAGGAGAAGAATAGGAAAGACCGAGCTGATCAAGCAGTTCATAAAGGATAAGGACCACATATATTTCCAATGTATCGAGGGTACTGAAAGGGAAAATATGCTCAACCTGAAGGAGGCTGCAAAAGAGACTATCGACCTCTCTCCGATAAGGGGTAACATTGAGGATATCTTCAGATACATCTCACAGATGAAAAAAAAGAGATTTATCGTCGTAATGGATGAATACCCGTACCTTGCAGGTGTAAACAAGGGATTATCCTCAAGGATGCAGAGGATCATTGATGAGATCATATCAGACAGCAGTATCTTTCTGATACTCTGCGGATCCTCGGTGAAGATGATGTATCGTGAGGTTCTTGATAGCAAGGCCCCCCTGTATGGAAGAAGGACCGGTCAAATAGAGCTGGGCCCTCTTGGCTTCAGGGAAGGCATCGAACTCCTCGGTAAACCTCTGGAGGAATGCGTCAGGATATGGAGCGTATGCGGTGGCATCCCATATTATCTGAATGAGTTCACAGGGAAGGGGTCGTTCTTCAAACAGCTGGAGGATAAGGTGCTCCTGGAAGATGGAATTCTGAGAAAGGAGGGGGAGTTCCTTTTAGGAACGGAGCTGGATGAGATGGGAAGGTATGCCTCGATAATAAAGGCCATATCAATGGGACATACAAGAGTCGGGAGGATAGTCAGCTACTGTGGTTTAAGCGAGAGGATATCTATAACCCCGTACCTGAACACCCTGGAGAGATTGGGTTTTATCAGGAAGGAGATATCCATTGATGGGTCCGGGAGATCCAAGGGGTTGTACCGGATAGATGATGAGTTCATCAGGTTCCATTTCACCTTCATAAGGCCGTACCAGACAACCCAGCAGAGGATGGCAAGGATAAGGAAGGATCATAACAGGTTTCTTGATGAGACCTTTGAGAGGATATGTAAAAGCTCTCTTATCGATAGATACCCCTCTTTGAGGATCGGCAGGTGGTGGCATAGAGAGGATGAGATAGACCTTGTTGGGGTGGATCCGGATGGAAATTCAGTGCTGTTTATCGAATGTAAGTGGAAGGACCTGAATATTGGTGAAGTTGATAGGATCAGGGCATATCTGAAGAAAAAAGCCGGGAATGTTAAGAACCGGCCTCTGCATGGAAGTGGTTACGGAATAATGGCGAAGCGTTTCAAGGGGGGAAAGGAGGCTCTCGATCTGGACCTGGAAGATATTGCCCGATGAGATGACCCCTTATCATCATATAATTCCCGGATCGTACGGGGAAGAGGTGAGATTGGAGATAACTATCTATTTGCCAGGCCTGTATTGTAATTTATGGCTCCCGAAATATTGAAACAGTGATCGGATCATTTTTAGGGCCGACCTCGGCCGATAATAAGATCACCGCTTCCCGTCGAAGGGTTTTTGAGGAATTGATAGAGAATGGGATATCCTGATGGATATTGTTATGGAAATATTTAATACCCGTAGTAATTGATATGGAGGAGGATGAGGCTCGGAAAATGGGTTATTGTTGGTATATTGATCATGATGATATCGGTCAATGTCAATGCCGTACCCCATCATGTGGATTACGATGATGTTGATGCAAATATCTCCATCATTATCCACTATGTACAAAACGCTCTGTATGAGATAAATCTGACCTTTGAAGCGATCCTGGCGGACGATCCAGCGAATGTAACTGTTCATGGTGATCATTTTGTCGATAGCGTAAAAAGGGTTGATGAAACGCTTGATATGATCCCGGGATCGGTTGATTCATATCAAACCCTTGAGACCTTTCATACCGGTTTTATTCGATTTGAGAGGAACTTCTCCCTCACGTTATCCGGTTATCTAATGATAATAGGATCAATCGAGGTATTCGATTGTTATGATCTTTCCATATGGAATATATCCTCGATCAAGGAGAACCTGACATCAGTAGATGAAGCGATAGATGAATATGAAGAGGGTTTCGATATCATCAATGAATATACATTGATCATGAGGGATGATCTGGAATATCTTGGATCAACAGGATTGAACGTGGATGAACAGATCGATCTTTCATCCGGAATTATTGGACATATGGAAGGGAACTATTCCGGAGTGGGGAGGGAAGAGGTTGCGGATGAATTGGTCTCGTACCTTGTACCACAATGGTCAGAGGGCCTCTGGAGTTTGGTCAATGAAGAGGAGATGGATAATGAATTGGCCGAAAGGCTGAGGATCCTGGATATGATCGTTCCCGTGCTATCCTCGAATATGTTCAAACTGTTGAAAGATCGGATGGATCTGCTGAAAGCCGTGGATACCAACATGGGGCAATTCCATGAGAATCAGACGAAATTCCTTCACAGCATCGAATTTTTCGAAAACACATCAAAAAGGCCTGAGGATCTGTCAGATCAGTATGATCTTTTTAATTCCACGAGGAATGCATTTAATGAACTGGAGATCAGACTCGAGGAACAATGGGCTTTATTTCAGGAGATCGACCCGGAAAACGGGGATATCATCGAGGAGAACCTGACATCGTTGGAAGAGCTGTTGGATTCATACGAGGAACGGCTTTTTAACATCTCCTTGATCATCGGTCAACTGAACGGACTTGCAGAGTTAATATCGATTACATTGGAGAAAAACGTGATCCCGGCCGATCCGGACCTGGATGGGCAGATATCATTCGATGAGATGAGAAACCTCATGATACCCGCCGAGATGTGGGTTACAATGGATGATATGGTCGAATTGGAGGATCTGCTGGAGAGTGAGTTGACAAGCATCGGAAGGCCGTGGAGGGATGAGGTCGATCTATTCTTTCTTCCCCTTTCCGATGGTATCGATCTAACGGTGAAGTTCTCGATCGATCATGATAATTTGATCGACGATCTTGTAGGTGTCACCTTCATCAACGAGACCAATGAGATATTGAAGGATAAGGAGCATATGTTGAGTGCGATCACCAACCTCAATATGATGTATGGTACTTTTACCGAACTTGAGCATCAGTTGGATGTGATCGATGGGCTTGAGCTGGATGTCAACATGTCCGTGCTGGAACCATTATCCCTGCTGCTGGATCAATATCGAGATCTCCTCGAGAGGCTCGCCGGGGATATGAACGTATCCGGTCTATTCCTGTCATTGGATAATGATCTGAAACCCTATGATTCGTATCTATTACTCAATGTCCTGTATCTTCGGAAGGATGCTTTCGGGGGGGTGAGCTATTCCGACAATGATGTGATCTCATTGTTTCTGGATAACATCTCTTTTCCTGATATGATAACAATCGATGGATTGGCAAACGGTATCGTCCCGATCACCAGGGATATGGCCCTGGGAGATCACGGGGTAAACGTATCCGTGAACTCATCGACATTTGGCGATCTACGGGTCGTCAGGAATTTCACCGTGAGAAAGATATATACGGACATGGTCCTGACATCCTCATCCGATGATGTCGATATTGACGGGGAGGTGGATATTCAGGTATCGGTCAGGGATGAGTTCAACAGGGGTGTCCGGGGTTCCATCCGGCTTGATGAGGTGGAGATGGAAATTGATGGGATGATCGAATTCAATCGTACGTTCTCGACTTACGGGGACCATTCGATCGTTGGTAATTTCTCGGGTGAAGGGTATTATTACAATTCCAGTGATGAGATCCTGATCAGGGTAAGGGACGACCCTATCATGTCTCTACTGATAGAGAACACGACAATTGAGATCGGCCAGATGATCGTTGGGGAGCTGATACTGGAGAAAGGAGAGGGCTTACTGGAAGTCACCATTGGTGAGATGGTCATCCCATTTGGGTTCGCTTCAAACGGGACCCAGCTCCCGTTTTCATTGAATTCGTCGATACTTGGCGTGGGGGCATATCGTGTTTTTGCATCTCTGACAGGTTCTGTATCCTGGATCCGGGATGGGGTGAGCCTATACACGAATATCCTAATAATAGAAAATGAGACCGAGGATCCTGTTGTTGAGGATCCTATTGTTGAGGATCCTGTTGTTGAGGATCCTGTTGTTGAGGATCCGGTCGTTGAGGATCCGGTTGATGAGGATCCGGTCGTTGAGGATCTACTGGAAGAATATTTGAACTACTTTGAAGGTGCTCCTCTGTGGAAGATACTGCTGGTGCTTGTGATGATCTTGATGGTCCTTGTGGTGATCTTCGTATTCGTCAGGAAGGAATGGTTAAGAAGTAAAGAGGAGAGGAGAAACCGACCTTCGATACATGAGGTGAGGGGACCTGTGGAGATCGAACATGTTGATGATCCGAAGTACAAGGAGAGCACACGAAAGATCCTCAAAAGGGCTGCAGAACATCTTGGTTTGAAGAGGATCGATCCGGTAAGGGCGGGTGTTGTTGTAAAATATATCGATATGGTAGAGGGATCTCCGGAGGAGATAGGTTTGAAGACGACGCTTACTCCCAGGGAGAACGGGTCAAAGCTAATTGTGAGTGGGGCCGGGAAAGATGTTTCCGATAAGGTCACATCCACATTCGAGAGGTGTGTATACCACCCTGAACCGCCCACCGAGGATTCCATAAGGGAATATGATGTATCCGTGGGAGCGGTCATATCCTGGTACAGGTCCTTATCCCGGGATAATGAAGGTACGATGGAAGAAAGCTCAAGCTGATAAAGTGGGCGGATGGAAGAATATCGATGGATGAACCTTCGGGTTTATCCTCTCGTTGGGCCTGTCAGAAAGAACAGGTGGGGACCGTGGATGGTGATGTGAAAACGTTGATCGGATCTTTCTCCGGGTCGAAAAACAGGATGGGATGTTTTTGATCGAGATCATCAGGGATCATGAGGTTGAGAAGAAAATTCTAAAACTATTATATATTTAAAAATATTACCACTATCGGTAAAATTAGTATTAAATTGAACGATGAATATAAGTAATCCGTTGTACATTCATAACCATGGACAGATCAAGGATAATGGATATACTCGTTGACTGGAACTATTGGGGTAACTATGATAGATCTCTGAGATCCCGTCCAGCTTACCTTCAGAGAATGAAGGAGATGTTCCACTCCGGAGCTGCCCTTATCATACTGGGCATCAGACGATCTGGAAAATCCTCCCTTGCCGAGCTTCTCATCAAGGACCTTCTGAATAATGAGGAGATCGAAAGTAAAGATATCCTTACCATCAATTTCGAGGACCCCCGTTTTCCCTCGATGATCGATTCTGACGATCTGTTAACCATTTACGAGACCTACCTTACCAATTTGAACCCCTCCGATCATATCGTCATACTCGATGAGGTGCAGAACGTCAAGAACTGGGAGCGATCTGCCCGTTATATACTCGAGTCTCGTGGACAGAAGGTCATCATAACCGGTTCCTCCTCCAGGGTACTGGACCATGAGGTATCTGATCTGCTAACCGGTAGACATGTCGATATCGAGGTGACACCTCTGAGTTTTTCGGAGGTTCTGGATTTCAACGGCATAAAGCACAGGGGATTGGATCTCATAAAAAACCGTATTGAGATCAAACGTTATCTGTCCCTCTTCTTGAAATGGGGGGGTTTTCCCGAGGTGGTCCTGTCGGATTCCGAAACAATGCGTAAACAGCTTCTGAAAGCATATTTCGAGGATATACTGATAAAGGATGTTGTAAAGAGATACAATATCAGCGATATCGGCAAATTGGAAACGCTTGCTCATCTGTATGTTTCCGGTATAACGGACATTCAATCCTTCAACAAGCTAAAAGATCGGATATCCTCAAGTCTGGATACCGTTGAAAGGTATTCCGGATACATGCAGAACGCT
>JAUVLN010000203.1 GCA_030600725.1 Thermoplasmatota archaeon
TACATGAAAATCTTGCCTGGAAAAATACTTCGTGCGAGGTTGTTCAAGGAGCTACTTAGAGAAGGAATGGAACAGAATAACATTGCCAGTGTGATCAGAGGTCTAAATGATGATTTGTCCAATACAATGAAGTTACTGTCTGTATCTGTTCCAAGATCAGAAGAATTGTCAAAACGTCTGTAGGGTCAAATTACTTTCGGAACTACTGAGATCTTCAGCACTTCATTTTCTCTTACAACTCGGTCACCAGGCTCGATGTACCAGTCGTTGTAAGTGAACCCCTCATCAGGAAAACCAACCTCAGAAAAATATTTGTTAACCACAGGTCCGAACGTCACAAGGAACATCAGAACGATGGCGAATACACATATGATCTGGGTGGCTTTTGAAATCTTATCCCGCAATAATAATAGCTTTGGCAATCTCTCTTTAAACATTTTGTTGCCCCCATTCACCTCTCTGGGTAAACGTTAGGAAAAGAACGTAATAGAATATAAAACTATTTAAATGAAATTATAATTTTTTTCAATCATTTAAATATGAATTGAAATCTGGAGGCATTTGGATGGTCACACTTTTATAATCCCGGGCTATTTGGATGTCCGAGAAGATGACTGTTAACAATAGCTTGAAAAGATTCATTGGACCGGTTTTGATCCTTATATTGGCGCTACCACTTATATATTTCATCACCTCTGATGAAAAAGATAAAAGTCATGATCATGATAAACAGCTGGACCTGTTGGTCGGGTTCTACATCTGTGGTGAAGGGTTTGATGCCGGTTTGATAGATGAGGATATATCAGATACTTTGGGATTAAGTTCTGATTCAATTCAGTTCGTTTACCTTGTGGATTACGACGGCTTCGGAAACACCCAGTTTTTCAGACCTGATAACTATTCAAGGTCCTACCTTAATATTTCTCTATTTATGCCATATGACTCCACGGAACTTGATATGGGGTCCAAAGATGTTCTTTCAGGGTACCTTGAATACCTCAGATCATATCAAGCTGAAAGATTCTGCTTGATAATGTCCGGTCATGGAAAGGGAGATGAAGGTTTATGCTTCGATGGCGGATCCAGCCTTTCCCCTGGTGAAATCAACAATTCATTAAGTGCGTATCCTCCGGATCTGTTGATATTTGATGCATGTGAGATGAACAGCCATGAGGTGTTATCCGAACTAGTCGACCTTAAAATGTTGATCGTAGGAACAGAAAAAGACCTTCCCGATCGAGGATTGGATTACTCTGGAGGGTTTTCGGATTATATCTATCAGAAGAAAAATGGAATGATCGATCTGGCCGAATCGATAATGGATTCCACTAAGGAGTTTTACCAGACGAATCCATCCAGGTTCTCTTTACAGATATCTTTGATCTCAACTGAATCATACAAGAATATCGAAGATATCGATTTAAAGATCGATCCAAATGTTACATCCGGTCTGAAATGCTTCGAATCAGGAGTGCGGGTGGACCTGGGATCATTATTATCCGAACAAGGGTTGCTGTATGACCGATCATTGTTGAATGACGCAATTCTCTATCAGGTATTGCTACCCTCCGATCAGGGATTGAACATCGAGGGTGTAAGCGGAGTGTCCATTAGGATCGAGACGAATCTATAACCTTGTTTTGATAGAAGGCACTATGATCACTCTGTTTTACAGAAGAGGGAAATCATATGATGAAATGAGAGCTATTATGGCTTTTAAGGGATTGTTAGTGAGCCAACCCTGATTAGCAATATATTGTGTTCCAAACCATAATTTGTATAAATCCCGACCGGTCCACCGCTCCTTCTATTTGGTTCAGTATTACTCATGGAGTGGTGGCCCGGCCTGTAGGAAAAAACTGCTTACATATGCTGAGTTACGGTTTTTTCCATAGTAGATTATTGGTGCTTGTATATGCTGAACACTTCCAAGAATCTCCTCTATAGACTAAAGATAAACTGAATCGATTACCAACTCTTTAAGTCATAGTAGCAAGTCGATAATTAAAGAGGTTGAAAATCTCCGACTTGCTCCTCCAAGTCGGTCATTTGAGATATCTTTACCGAGCCCCCATGGCTTTCAACGAGCTTGCCCAGGGATCTCGCCCACCTCTCCTCGGTCAACAGGGTCCCCCGTATCCCATCGTCCCCATGGTTCACATCAAGGTTCGGATGGCTTCTCCTGATCTTGGAAAGGAGCGAGTAACCCATTTCATTTTGTGGTATGACCATCTCAAGTTGCAGAAGTGGGGGAAGCAGGCTCTCTATCTTCGCCTGGAGGTCATCCAGGGACTCTCCCGTCCTGGCCGATATCTCCACCCGGTCCGTTATCATTCCGCAAAGCTCTTTTGGGACCAGTCCCAGCAGGTAATCCATATCGAGCAGTGCCCCATCCCCGATCCTGTCGATCTTGTTTGCGACCAGAATGATCCTGGCCGACGTCTCGCCCTCGGACAGGATCCTCATCGAGCTCTCCAGTTTTCGGGAGACCTCATCCTCGTGGTCCGATACATCCAGAACGAGTAATATTATGTCCGAGAGGAACGCCTCCTCCAATGTCGACCTGAAACCCTCGAAGAGCCAGGGGGGAAGGCTCTGAATGAATCCGACGGTATCTGTGACAAGGCAGTTCCTTGGGCCGATCATCCGCCTTGTGGTGGTCGATATCGTTGTGAATACGTGATCTCCCACCTTTCCTCTCTTCTCCATGTTGCGGTCCGCGATCAACCTGTTGAGAAGTGTGGATTTTCCTGCGTTCGTATAGCCCGCAAGCGATACCAGATGGGCACCCCTTCTCTTTCTGAGGGCCCTGGCCTCCTCCCTTCTTTCGGATATCCTTCGAAGTTCCTTTCTGAGTTTTGCCATCCTCCTCTTGATCATGTGAAAATAGTAATCTACCCTGTACTCCCCTCCTGCCATGAATCCGGGTTTCTCCGAGAGCTTTCCGCTGTGAACGTATTCCCTTACGATGGGAAGCTGATGGTGTAGATCGGCGAGCTCGACCTGGATCCGTGACTCGGGGCTTGTGGCGCCCTTTCTGAAGATCTCCAATATCAGCCTTACCCTGTCAACCACCTTTAAACCCGTTGCCATGTGGATCGAGAATGATTGGGAGGGTGTAAGGTCATTTGGGAGGATGAGGTGATCGAAATCACCCGTCAGCTCAAGTATCTTGCCGGATCCAAGGTAGAACCTGGGGTCCGGTTCATCCCTCTTCTGGCGGACCTCCTCTATTATCGTGTAACCGGCGGACCCGGAGAGCTCCTTCACCTCGCTCACGAGGTGATCGTCTGCCGAGATCCAGGCCAATAAGGCATTTTTGTCCGGTCCATCCATCGATACCCGATATGGGCTGTGATATTGAATACTGCCGGATGTTTTTTGGACCAGGGCATCCCCCCAGATGCCCTGGCCCGTGCGGGATCGTTTTTCCGGTTACCGCGGGTACAGGCAAGAAGCCTCACCGCGGGGTGCATCCCATCCCCGGATAAGTTTCCCGGAAAGCGTTATTTCCTTATCATCCCGGACAGCTGATCATCGATCATCTTCCTTGCAGATGCCTCCATATCTATCTCCTCCGCCGTCTCGAACTGCTGTTTTATCCCGGTGAGGTCAAGCTTGTAGAACGAATCCCTGACAAGCTGTCTCACCGCGGAATCCAGGCTGTCAAAGTACCCGATGGAGACAAGGAAGCTCAGCGTCGAGAGGATGTTGGAAGGGAGTTCCACACTCGTGTGGTTCTCCTCCTCCTCCTCAGGGTCATCAACGAGCATATCGAGAGCGGCCCTTACCGCCCTGGACCTGTTCTTGAACTGCCCCTCGTTTACAAGTGAATCGAGGGCCACGCCCTGTTCTGGTGTGAGACGGATGGTTATCTTTTCATCCTTTGTCATCTGCAATGCCTTCTGTCCGACTAGAAAACGGATGATGTTATGTATATATTTAATTGTCGGACAAATTATCAGATCTGACATACAAAATAGATAAAAGTCTGACGGTTTCGGTATCGTCGGAATGAGGTGCATTGGGAATGCCTATACCTTCGGGGGCCCCCGGGGAAAGATAAAACTATAGGTCATTCGTACCTGGATCAGATGCCCATAGTCAGTGATGTCCTGAGATTCAACCATTTCCTTGCCCCCGAGGCAGCCCAGGCATTGGGGGACAACGATGAGATGGCAAAGAAGCTTATTTCACATCTGGAGGAGGGGGCCTCGTTTCCGACCTTCATCGGGATAGATGATCTGCGGGGTGTGGGAATAGATGTGGCGTCTCAGATATCCGTCAAGGGGTCGATCCCGGGTAAGAAACTTCATCGTGACATCACAGCACGAACCTGTGAAGATCGGGTGCCAGGGGCGGAGGGAGAACAACATAGAACATCGAGCGGCATATCGATTCCCAAAGCCCCCGAAAGGAAGAATGACGATCATCCCGCATCGAACCTTTCACCCGAGGTCTCCCCCGGTACCGGTTTCCTGAAACCCCAACTTGGGGATGTCAGGGACCTGGTTGAGAGAACAACCTCAATGAGGAACGCTTTCC
>JAUVLN010000055.1 GCA_030600725.1 Thermoplasmatota archaeon
GATAACGATGATGATGGTGATAATGTCCCCACCCGGGATGAGGACCTGAACGGTGACATGAACTACACCAATGACGACACCGATTCCGACGGCATTCCCGATCATCTGGATTTTGATGACGATGATGATACCGTCCCCACGAAACTGGAGGATCCCGACATGGATGGGAACCCGATGGATGACGATACCGATTCCGACGGGATACCGAATTATCTGGATGAGGATGACGATGGCGATCTCATCCCGACAATGTTAGAGGACCTGGATATGAACGGAACGCCTCTGGACGACGATTCGGATCTTGACGGGACGCCTAACTTCCTTGATGATGATGACGACGATGATACCGTCCCCACGAAACTGGAGGATATCGATATGGACGGCGACCCCACCAATGACGATTCCGATTCGGATGGGATCCCAAATTATCTGGACGATGACGATGACAACAACAACATCCCAACAAAGTATGAGGACTACAATGGAGACGGCAACTTCTCCAACGATGACAGTGATGAAGACGGCATTCCCGACTATATTGACCTCGACGACGACGATGACGACGGGGACGGGATCATGGACATTTACGATCCGTTCCCCCTTGATCGGTCAGCCTGGGTCGACACGGATGGCGACGGGAAACCGGATTTCATCCTGGGTACGTCTACAACGGGCCTTACAGAGGATGATGACGACGACGATGACGGCTGGAATGACACCGTGGATGATTTCCCGCTGGACCCATCAGCCTATCTGGATACCGACGGAGATGGGAAACCGGATTCCATGAACGGAACTTCCACAACCGGGCTTATCGAGGACGATGACGACGATAATGACGGTTGGAACGATACGGTGGATTCTTTCCCTCGGGACCCGGCGGCGACTGTGGATTCGGATGGCGATGGTATGCCGGATTTCCTTAACGGCACCTCTACAACGGGATTGATCGAGGACCTTGACGACGACAATGATGGGGTACCAGATACCGAGGATCCGTTCCCTCTTGACCCTGCTGGATCTATGGACACGGATGGCGACGGGAGACCAGACGTACTGAACGGCATCTCCATTTTCGGGCTGATAGAGGATATGGACGACGATAATGACGACATACCGGATTTCCTGGATGATTTCCCAAGGGACCCCACCGCATCAGTTGACACAGACGGCGATGGTAAACCGGATGATGTCATCGGGGAATCGCTCACAGGTCTTATCGAGGATGATGACGATGATAATGATGGAGTCCTGGACACCGAGGATCCGTTCCCGTTGGACCCGGCAGCATACGTGGATACGGATAGGGACGGTATGCCAGATTTCCTCGATGGGGAATCCACAACCGACCTTATTGCGGATGTTGATGATGACAATGATGGGATACTGGATGGGGACGATGATTTCCCCCTTGACCCGACGGCCTCGCTTGACACTGACGGCGATGGTATGCCCGATACTATCAATGGCACCTCCCCAACGGGATTGATCGAGGATGATGACGACGACGATGACGGTTATCCCGATACCGAGGATGCCTACCCGCTGGACCCGGAAAGATACAAGCTCGATGACGGGGGAAGCGGAGATGATGATCTGCCCTGGTCGTTGATCCTTGTTGGAATCCTCATTGTGGGGATAATCGTATTCGCGATCTTCTCGAAAAGCAGGAAGAAGGAAGAGACCTTCGAGGAGTGATAGGATACCAGATGAAAACGAAAGGGTAACCTGAGCCTTCCAGAAAAGGTTTATAAATAACGTGCTCCTTCGCCGGCTTTACCGGAAGTCACCAAGACATGCTCCCGTAGTGTAGCGGCCAATCATGCTGGCCTCTCGAGCCAGCGACACGGATTCAAATTCCGTCGGGAGCACTCGGCTTTTCTTCAGTTTATATTTGTGCTCCCTCCTGTAGACTAAAGGTAATGATATCTGATAATGATCTCCTTTGGTCACAGTCGAATGTCGTTGTTTACATATGCTTTTAATCTCCGCCATTCTCCTTCCGTCGGGAGCACTCAGCTTTTCTTCAGTTTATATTTGTGCCCCCTTCCCGTAAGTATTTTCCCAAGTCGAAAAAAGTGATTGTGAAAATCCTTTCCTGTTGCTTTTTTTTTATAATTTACCGACGAGGGTTTATATCCTCTGTAAGCCAAATATAGGTTTGATATGTAGATAGGGTGTTCAAATGATCGAGTCATATGAGACGATCGGCAAGCCGAAAGATATTCCCTCGGACGAGGGGGGTGAACCTCTGAATAGGATGAAATGTGGCTCCAGCTCCTTCCTGAAATACCTGAATGAGAAAACCAATATCATCCTATCCGAGGAACAGATCGACATGGTAAGACGGGCCTTCAACAAAATGGAATCCCAGGGGAAAATGGACCTCATTTATTTCGAGATGCAGCTCATGCTCTCCAAAATGCCCAGTTTCTCCATAGCAGAGCGGTCCAACATTTCGACCGCCCTTGATCTATATCTGATGAGATCGGATTAAGGTAGGATATGGATCAACCAAACACTGGTCCGGGCGACATATAGAAAATATGGCCCCGCAGGGGGAATCGACATCTGTGCCGGCCAGCGTCCATCACACATTCAACCCCACCTCCTCACCCCCGCACATTTAAGCATCCCGTGCGGTATATAAATGGGTTGTCTTTTAACGCATATTTTTCATAAGGGGGTATTTATATTTTATCCCCATGGTATTCCCGGATCAGAATATGATCAGGGAAAAGACCCTGATAAATTTGATTAATCTTGCATTGTTGGGAAAAACGGTCAGAATATTCTCTACCAATGGAAATAATAAATATCCATAAACATATGCAACTCGGAGACCCATGAAGGTTGACAAGGAATCGATTGTTCTTTACTCCCTCCACATAGTTCGCCATGAGGATGGTGAGCGTGAATACAGGAAAGAGCAGATAGCAAACGCAATGGGGGTCGCACCAAACACCTTCGATCTGTATCTATACCGACTGGTGAAGAGGGGCTTGATCAACAGAAAAAAGAAGAGATACCAGAAGGATATCAACAAGACGATCACCTTCACAACCGATGGATTTGAGGAGATCGAGAGGATTGAAAAGACCGTGGATAAGCTCCTCCTGACAACTGAACGACATAATATCTCCAATATGATCAAGGTCCAGACCATATTGAACAGGATCAAGGACCCATTGGAGAAGGTTTTTTTCCTTTCGCTATATCAAAAGGTCAAATATTTTGATCTCCCTATGTATCTGAAGACACTGCGCGTGGCCAAGATGGATATCAATATCGTTGATATATTCTCGGATCTCGAAGTGAGATCAGAGGAGAAGACCCGGCTATCGTTCGTGGAATCGTTTTACAATACATGCCTGTACGGAGGGGCCAGGGAAGGGCTCTCAATGGAGGATGTTTGGAAGGAGAACGATACCAATACATTGCTGGTCCTCGCAGAGGCGAATCTGAGGCAGGGGAAGATAGATGAGGCCCGTGAGATCCACAGATATATTCTGGATATGAGGAAAGATATGACCCAGAACCAGTGGTTCAAGATACAAATTGACCAGGCCCAAGCGCTCCGAAAGGAGGGCAAGATGGAGGAGGCTGTCAGCCATCTGGATGAGGTCAACAAGATGACAGAGAACAAGATCTTTCTGGCATATCTAAAGGGAATAAAATCGATGATCCTTGCCAATACGGGAGAGCACGATAAAGCCCTCGAATTGTACCACTCCGCGATCAGCTCACTCAATAAATTTGGCCTGCCGATCCTCCTTTCCATTACACACAATAATCGAGGTGTGAATTACTTCCTCATGAGAAGATACGAGGATGCCGAGAAGGATTGGATCAAGGCCCGGAGATATGCGAAGGATGCGGGATCCCACTATGGTGAGGCGATAGTACTTCCAAACCTGGCGGACATTGCCGTCAGGGGTGGGAAGTTCGATCTTGCGGATTCCTACCTCAAGCGGGCTAGATCCATCTTCGAGGAGACGAGCGATTATGAGGGCTTTGCCATTGTCGAGTTCAACTACGCCATTTTCTACCTGTTCAAAGGCGACATTGATAAAGCCCTCGAATGCTTCAAACGCTCTCGGGAGATCGCTTTCCCCCTTCCCCCCAAACAGGAGAGGGACGGGCTCAAGGAGTACTTTCTCAGCTGTGTGGAGGAAACAGGAATGGGGCCGATCGAGAACCTGATCTGACCTGCGCAAAATAGAGATCAATCCCGTATGAATTGGTATCCACGATCAACTCCTGATGAATACAATAATCCAATTATTCGTGCAGTAGCCTGTATTTATTTTCGGAATGTTATGGAGTGTCATCTATTATTGTTGTTAGAAATATGGAAGTGACTCGGAAAAATTATAAATATGTACGACTTCATCTCGATAATTGGTGTGATGAATATGGGTTTGAATAGAGCGTTGTTCATTGTCGCGGATAATGCGATCAATGATATAGCAAATGAGACATTTAAAGCGAGCCAGCTAAGGGACAAACTCGAAGTGTGCGGCTGGGAGGTAAGATTCTACAGTCCCGACTACGGCATGCCGACGGATGGGAATGCCACCGTGGTCCGGATAGGGCAGGGTTTTGCCTGGATGGCCTCAGCACAGTTGGATAGGAGTCTGGTATATATCTCCGATCATTCTCAATACGGGCCGCAGATTTACACCTTCGACAATGGGTTCAAGACCTATACGGAGATAGACAACTACCTGAAAGATATTGATGCCAATGAGAAGACATTGGTAGTTACGGGGGTGCAGTCCGGAAGTTCCTTCATATGTGACCACTCCCAGTACATCGCCGGCGGCGGAAAGGTCATCTCTTCGATGGGTCCTGAGGATATGCTTGTACCCGACCTGTTCGATCTTTCCCTGAGCTGGACAGATTGTGCAATGTCATTCGAGGACGCTGCCCAGGATGAGAAGGACCGGCTCCAGCCGTACGGTCAGATACCTATGTTCTGATCGCTTCATTTCGGTATGGGTCGGAGACCTTTATATTAGTGCCAGTTACATTTCGGGGATCTTCAATAAGCGTTCAGGAGGTAGAAAGATAAAAGGACTCTTGATGGCAATGGACGTATATACTCTCCGTCTGGTCAACATGTATCCCCTCAGATGGCCCAGGTGCTGATCGGGAAGGAGAACTTGGGGGCGGGCGTACCGCCCCCGGTGTTTCAACCTGCCCTCTGCAGGATTAGCGATATATATTGAATATATGGAGGTCCGGGGAATCGCCGGATAATGAGAAGTGTAACAAGTGTACACAATTAGGCTAAGGTGATAAATACCCCTGTCATCCTGTTAATATTATACGGGGCGGACACCTTTTTCCCACCTTCCCCCTTTTGCATTATCCCCGCCGCCCCGTTTCCCCCTTCTTATTTTGATTTACCCGATATCCAGGTGGAAAGGTTAAGAAGTATCATTCCAATGCGGTTTTCAATGAGAACGTTTCCTTTGCTTGTTACACTAGTACTGCTTTCCCTCCCAATGACCATGGCGGTGGATCCCGGCCCTGCCCCGATCAAGGGCACGATACTCGAGGATCCATGGGAACCGGATCACCATAGTGCCGTTATCCCGGTTCCGTGGTGGGAGAGGACGGCCAACGATCTGGATAGGGATGGTGTGAACGACGTACTTGATGATCTCGCGGACATCTATCCCCCTTCTGATCTGAGGTTGAACATAATCCTCTCCTTCGACGGTCCCATCGGGGAGTCCCAGTTCACCTGGCTGGGAACCAGGGGATTCGAAGTGGTAAGCCACATAGAACCCATCGATGCATTGACGATCAAGCAGGTCCCCACCTATCGGATATACGAGCTCCTTGGACTGGAGGGAACAGTATTCATCGATCCTATCGGAGAGGCGGTTCTCTTTTCGGATATCGCCACACCAACTGTCAGGGCGAGACAGTCGGATATGTACTCGCCCGAGACAGCCTGGGACCTGGGGTACTTCGGTATGGGCTCTTCCATTGCCGTTATCGATACGGGTATAGACGATGAGCATCCCTCGTTGAGCGGAAAGTTCCTTGGGGGCGTGGATATGACCAAGCCGGATAACATGGGGTTCCTCTATCCTCAGGACGGCACATATAATCCGGACGATATCCAGGGGCACGGATCGACCTGTTCCGGTATCGCTACGGGGACAGGCGCTCCCGATGGCACCTATATGGGTGTAGCACCCGGCGCAAGGTTGGTTGATATCCGGATAGGTACGAAGATCGGCTTTGCTCCCGGCGAGTTCTGGGTCGGGGCCCTCACCGACCCACAGATGAAGGATGGGACCCTCAGGGGGGTCCAGTGGGGGATAGAGAACCTGGAGACCAGCTGGTCATCCGGCGGCGCTGAATTTGCGGGTATCGATATCATGTCCATTTCGTGGGGTATCGATATCGGCTCGGACTCGGATGGCACGGATCCATATTCAAGATTGCTTGATACCGCTGCCGATCGCGGGGCCATTGTTGTAAATGCGGCAGGGAACGCTGGTCCCGACAACACTGGATTCAGCGGGCTTTCCGCCTCCTCAAGGGCGATCGTCGTCGCTGCCACCGATGATGACGACACACTTGAGCATGAAGATGATCTCATTGCGGAATACTCCTCGAGGGGGCCCAGGACGGATAACAATGATGGCAACCCGTTCGATGAGCTGAAACCTGATATCGCGGCCCCCGGGACCCATATAAACAACCTGTAGCCCGCGACTGCGAGGATTGTGGGTGACGCGTCGAACAACGGATACGGGAACAGGGGGTCAGGCACCTCTTATTCCACTCCTCTTGTCGCCGGGTTGATCGGTCTCATGATCGAGGCGAACCCGGAACTGGAGGGTGAGAGCGACCTGGTCAAGGAGATCCTCAGGTACACGGCGGAGCGGAAACAGGAGCCAACCTATCCTGACCTGGACCCGTTCTGGGAGGTGGATTTCGGCTACGGTGTGGTGGACGCATACAATTCGGTCCGGGTGTCGGAGATGATCTCTACGGACGCCTCCTACGACGTGGACCTTCAGGCCCATATAACCGGTATGGACGGCAGCGACTCGATAATGCAGTATTATTCGTTCAACGTGTCACTACCCATGGTGATCTCGGGCCTGGGCTGGAGCAGGGGCGAAAATTACGATAGGACCGAATACAGGATCGATGACGGGGATTGGAAACCGGTCGAAACGCAGGAGAACCGATCCTTCAACCCCTGGAGCATAAGGCTCTCGGGTCTGAACAAGGGCGACCACAGGATCCATGTCAGATCTGTATCCTCCTCGGGGGACGAGTCGGTACCCAACTGGATAGATATCACGGTCATTTCCGGGGGCGCCGTAGGTGGGGGTATAGGGGGAACAAGCGTGATCCTGCCCCTCTTCCTACTTGGCCTTATTGCGGCAACCGGGGTTGGTTTCCTCATATGGAGAAGGACCAGAAAGGATCCGTCTACCCCTTAGGCGGGGAGTGTTTGTTCAATGTGGCCTTGGCGATATCCCCGGAATAGGATGCAATCCTGTCGATCGAATTAAGTATGAATGCAAGGAGTACCGCCTCGTCAGGGGGCAATTTGAACACGCTCTTCAGCATTGGGTCGATCCGGTCCTTGAGGTCCCTTGACCCATCGACGACGGAATCCGCCTGTTTCAGGTCCTGGGAAAGCAGGGAGGCAACGGAATCCGTGAACAGTTTTTTCGCACTGTTCCCCTCATTGAATATCCTGCCAAGCTGCGTCTCGGGTGCAGTGAGGTCCGCCCCCTTCAACCTCTTTGCCACATCGTTGGCGTGGTCGGCCACCCTCTCTATGGCCCTTGAAGCAAGAAGATAGTTCAGAGCCTCATTGGGAAGCATCGTGGTCCTGTCGGAGGTTCTGGGGGAGGAGTTGATCATATTGTACTCCTTGTGGATGAGCCAGGAGATCCGGTCCACCTCCACGTCGCGAAGGATGACATCCTCCATCAGGTCCGGGTCATTGCACTTGAGCCCATCGAGGGAATCCCTGATCATCTGCTCCGCGATATAGGCCATCCTCTTGATGCCCGAACGGATGGAGAAATCAGAGGGATCGATCAGGTCCTGAAGCCTCAACAGGTCTTTTTTCTCCTCGACTATCTCGAATCCCATGACAAGCCTTGTGAACTCCCTTACCGCTCGGGAAAGGGTGGTGGGGATATCGCCCCTGGATACCACATCCAGCTGGGTGACGCCGGATACGTAGGCCCCCACAAGCCGTCTCATGAGGGCCTCCTGGCTCTCGGAGCCCTGGATCCTTATCTCGCCGATATGCCTGTTCTTGAAGGATATCATCTCGGGGGATATTATGAGGTTTTTCCCCTGGTCCTCGTACATGTTCAGAGAGCTGCCGTTCTTGATGCCGTTTCTGTTGGCCCACTTCTTGGGTAGGGAAATGATATAGGTCGAACCGCCCGAGATCTGGACCTTTCTGGTCTCCATCATATCACCGGGCCCAAATATGGAGTTCTAGTCTAAATATATATCGACTATATAGATGCTGTCAGTATTGGGTATATTCCATCCCAGTCCGGAGTGTCCATATAGGTACATCTGGCCGTCCGCAAGTTCAATTGGTATCGCTCCGACCGGGAACCAGCCGAACAGGAAATTGGACTGTGGCTCCACGACGAGCCACTTGCCCAGATCGTCCTCCCAGACCTGCATGGCAAGTTTGGATCCCGCCCTCTCCTCTATACGATCCAGGATGGAGTCGTCATGCCCCATGAATACCGAGCAGAAGGCATGTGAGTCGGTGAATATCAGCCTTGCAGAACCCCCCATGGCCGCAATAAGCCCTCCAAAGAGCATCGAGAAATCTTCACAGTCCCCCCCTCCCCGTGCAATGCACTCCGACGGGGAATACCAGTGGTCTCCTTCCGTATCGGGGTCCGGGATGTATTCGATCTCGGATTTTATATACTCGAACACGTCCACGATCGATTGAACGGTGTATCCGTTTTCCCATCCCGGGGAGGCCTCATCAAGGAGTGAGGTAAGGTAATCCATGTCATCATCTATCATCGAATTTACCCTGTCGTACCAGAAGTAGTAGTTCTCCTCGACCTCGAATTCATTCTCCTTTTTTGAAAGCCGATCCATTTCGATATCGAAACTGCTGAGCTCCCGATGCTCCCTCCGAACCCACGATATGTTCTTCTCGATGAGGAGGTCCGCATAGACGGTACAACCCCTGTTCGAAAAGGATGGAGAGGGCAATGGAATGGGTATATGGACACTGCAGAGATATGTCTCCGTGAGCGGATGGACATACCTGTTCACCGGTTTGATGATCTCCATTCCCCATTCGGGTTCCAGGATCAGGAATTCAATGAAGATGGACCGGTTCCCCTCGTTGACGAGTGAGAGTTTGATGAAAGCACCCACTCCTTCGGTAGCATTGACCTGCCTTGTCACCTTGCCGTAGATATTGGGCGCCTGCCCTCCCGTGATGAATAGGGGGGGCTCCTCCGAGAAGGGCTCCATGTATTTTGATCCCGGTATGATCAGGTCATCGACCGTGAACCCCTCTCGATACATCGATCCATCCATATATCGAAGGAGGAGGAGGACACCCAGGGTCGAGGCCGCGATCAGTATGAATACCGCGAATAAGGCAACGAATGTGATGACCAACGGCTTGATATAGCCCTTCTTTCTCTTTCTTGGCACAACCACTTGATTGTATTGGTTCTTAATTCTACTTTGTGGAGTATGTATTTAGATATCCAGGCGATTACACCCTTCCATGGGGACGTCGGGATACAGGAAAGAGGGGAGGGTCGATGAGG
>JAUVLN010000214.1 GCA_030600725.1 Thermoplasmatota archaeon
TTGTTCTTCTGGACGAACTCCTCCAGGTCAAAATTTGAATCCCTGCTCTCGGGCATATTTATGGACAGATAGAACCTCAGAGCGTCGACCGGATAATCCTGGAGGAAACCGTTCACCGTCACCCCGTGGCCCCTGGATTTCGAGAACTGTTCCCCATCCCATTGAAGGTATTCGTTGGATGGGATATCGTAAGGTAGGTCAAGTCCCCCGTACCCCAACAGGATGGCCGGCCAGATGATCGTGTGAAAGGGGATATTGTCCTTTGCGAGGAAGTAGTAATGTCTGCACTCTTCATCCTTCCAGTAATCCTCCCACAGATCCGGTTGTCCTCTTTTGTGTGAATACTCCCTGGAGGCTGAGAGGTACCCGCATACGGCCTCGAACCACACATAGATCCGCTTGTCCTCGTACCCATCCCTGGGAATGGGGACGCCCCAGCTCAGATCCCTGGTGATAGCCCGGTCCCTTAGACCGTTCCTGATGAAGTTATCGGTATTGTTCCTCGTATTGGGCCGCCACCTATCCCTGTTCTTCTCGATGAACCGTTTGATCCCGCCTTCCAGCTTTGTCAGAAGGAGATAGAAATGTTCCGTATCCCTGAACTCCGGGGCCGTCCCGCAGATCTTGCATCTGGACGAGATGAGGTCCTTCGGGTCGAGAACCTGCCCGCATGCGTCGCATTGATCTCCCCGGGCCCCATCGCTTTTGCAGTGCGGACAGACGCCCTCGATATATCGGTCGGGTTTGAAGCTTTCACAGGTGGGACAGTACGGTGCCTCCTCCGTCCTCCTATCGATAAAACCGTTCTCCATCAGATGGTTGAAGATCTCCTGAACGACCTTGAAATGGTTCTCTGTATGGGTGCTGGTGTAGATGTCATAGGATATGTCCAGAAGCTCTATGGACCTGAGGATGGAAGCGTGGTTCCTGTTTGCCACCTCCTCGGGGGTCAAACCCTCCTTGTCTGCTGTAACCATGATGGGTGTGCCGTGCATATCCGAACCGGAGACGAACAGGGTGTCGTATCCACGCATACGGGAATATCTCGCGAATATGTCCGCTGGCAGTAGGCACCCTGCCAGGTGTCCAAGATGTATCTCCCCGTTTGCGTAGGGCCAGGCGGCCCCTATGAATCTCTTACCCCTACCTGCCATAAGGGGTAAATCAATTGCCCATATATGAACTATGAGGGGGATTATCTCATATGGCCTTGAGATAACCCAGAACGGGCTCGTATATCATGCCCTTGTCCAGCAGATTGGAGACCACCTCTTCGATGATATCCCTCGATAACCTCTTCTTCTCCACGTACTTGATCACATCGTCCCATCTGGCACCCTGGCCTTTATCCAGCTCACCGATCATCGATAGGACCTGGTCCTCGTACTCCTCATACAGGTCCTCCGCGTTTTCCTCATCATCGGGTTGGACCGGTCCGTTCTCCATCGCTTTCATGAAAAAGGTGGGGTCAACGGATAGAAGGGCCTTCTTGATCAATGTGGATGAAAGGGGATCCAACTCCTCACCACCCCGGGGTTCCTCGACCTTGATATCTCCCATTCCCTCAAGAGGTATCGGTTGACCTCCTTCCAGCTTCCACCTCCGGAGCAGGGCTTCCCTGGAGGCCATCAGTATCCAGAGATCCCTCTCCTCCTTCGTGCAGATCGATATGCTCTCCGGGTTTATCGATAATATCTCATCCCCCTTCTTTGACCTGAAGTTCTTGACCTTTCCTATTATGGAAACAAAGGAGGGAAAGGTCATCTGTTTTAATTTCTTCAACAGGTTGGGATTGTATCTTCCCACGGTGAAGGAAAGACCCGCCGTGGGATCCGCCATCCTCGCCTTCAAAAGAGGTGAATCCTCCGAACCTATGTTCTCACACTCCATCAGAACACCGGTGACGACAACGCGGTACACCCTTGCTCCCGTCGGTGTGATGAAATAGCTTCTCCTTGTCCCACCCTCCACATCGACCTCGTCTATGGTGGATGAAAGGAGGTCCTTGATCAGCATGGGATGTGCTGGCTCCCTTCTTATCAGAGTACCACCCCCATGAGGGAGGAGACCTCCTCCATGAGCCGCTCTCGATCCCACCCCGGGATCAGTTCCTGTATGAATATCGTGAGCCCGTAATCATCCTTGACCGGATCGCCCAGGAGGGTGAACGGCCTGCCGATCAGTTTCTCCTTCAGGGCCCCCTCGACCAGTTCCGGATCCATGGTTTCCTTGACCTCACCTGTTACCGTATCCAGGTCCTGCCCGAGGAGCGATTCCACAGCCCACCGGTCACCCCTCATCATGGCGGTCCCCGTACCGTCGTCGAAGATCGCCCTCATGGAAAGGTCAGGTATGCCCTCCACCCTGCCGTGAACTGTACATTGACCCTTGACCGCTCTACGGCCGCATTCGGGGCATTTCAGGAAGAAACCCGAGCCGGGCCTCAGGTCGACTATCGTCCCCCGAACCTCCACCGGTCCGGATATGCCACTTTCCATGAGGGTGGAAAGCCTTGCCGGACGGGGTTTCACAAGGTCAGCAAGCGGGGGTAGAACATCGGAGGGCAGCTCCCGAAGTATACACCCCGCGTCAAAGTTCAACCTGTTCGAACCCCTGTATGACCTAAGGTATCCCCCGATCAATCTCACACATGTATCCCTCTCGAGCTTCATCGGCCCCCAGCAGGTGAAATCTATCCTTCCGGTCCTATCGGCGAGAACCCCATGAAGGACCGCCTTCTCCACTCCCTTCACGTTCACCTTGGAGGAGCTCAGGTCCACTATCCTCCCCAGGATATCTATGTTCACCGAGCCCTCCACAAGTTCGGATATCGCCTGGGGAACGCCATCCTCCACCGGTGGGATCAGACCCTCCAGGGATTCCAGAGGGGAAAGGAACGAGTACCTGTTTATCACTATCTCGAGCTTGTCTCTGTATTCTCTCACCGAGACATTCTGAGCTACCAATGCCTCTCCCGGCTGAAAGTCAAAATCCACCCAACACGAAAAGGATACCGATGTTCTGGAGTCACCCAGCATCCCGAAGAAATATGAGCTCTCTCCATCCTGTCTCAGGGCGGAATGAACGCTTATTACCCTGGCCCTTACTGTGACGCCCCTCATGCCGGGGACAATCTCGTTAAGGAAATCCAGGGAATTGGCCCGTACGGGAGGGGGCCTCCCGTAAGCGGAGTAGACTGCTCTGGCAGCCTCCTCCAGTGGGATCGAAAGATCCTTGGCCATCCGGTGTATCTCCTCCTTCATCTTCTCATAATCCTCGCCTGTTCCATCCATATGTGTCCCTTCTGTTTCCTCATCGGACACGGTCTGATCATTATCCAGCATTATCATGCCTCAATACACGATCTGGATCTGTAAATATATAAGGTAAGGGAGATGAGACGGGAGTGAAAGTACAGAAGAATATCCCGGAGGACCGCATGATCCAGTGATGGAACATCCCGCATTGTTTACGTGAGAATGAATTATTTTCTCGGTCGTAAATCATCATCTATATCTATGAAGAAGTGGATACGCATAAAGCCGTGGGATTCGGGTGAGCTTTATATGAAAAAAAAGAAAGCACTGGGAAGGGGACTTGGTGCGCTCATCGGGCGCAATAACCTGGAGGATTTGGATGATGCGGCCGAGAAGATGGCGATGTCCAAGGAGTTTTACGGTTCTCTTTTGAAGAAATATATTCAGGGTGGAAGGAAGGATAAGACCCTGGAGGGCCTGATGTCGGACGTCAGGGTTCACCTCAATATAAGCGAGGAGGAGCATCTACACCTGGTCCGAACATTTGAGAAAAGGGAGAGGACAGCCCCCGTGGGTCGATCTGATGATGTTTGGAAGGAGCTGCAAAAGGAGATGCAGAATGAACTCTCTGATATGTTCACCGAATTCAGGGAGAGTGAGGGAATTATGGACAAGAAGAGTAAGGATCATGATAGATCCTCCAAGGAACCAATAGCCCTGCCCGAGCGGTCGATCAACATCGTCAAGGGCCCGGGCGAAGGTACGATCGAGGCACCGCCTTCAAAGGAAGCGGAACGGACTCCACAGGAGGAACCATCGGAAGATAAGGAAAAGGATCTTTTCGATTACGGTACCGGCAAAGGAGAAGAGGAGGCGGAACCTGAACCCATCCAATCGGGAGGGGAAATGGATGAGCCCGATGAGATCCCGGAGGCCGAATCGCTTGAAGAGGAGGAGGTTTCCGAAATGGATGCCATCCCAATGCCCCCTAAGATGCCCGAACCAATGGATAAGGGTATAGATATCGTCTATGATGAGGAGATCCCTCTGGAGGAGCTGGAAGAAGAGGGGGACGATGACGACGAAACGGTAGTTTCGTCTGACCTTCAAGATAGTGATCT
>JAUVLN010000272.1 GCA_030600725.1 Thermoplasmatota archaeon
CCTCAGCTCCAGTGGTGCGTTTATATCCACCCCGTCCATGGAGAGGCCGAAGAGCCTCTTTACGGAATTTCCCGCGGTCCCGTTGTACCAGAAAGAGGTCGTGCCATCCACATCGACAGGGAACGTGGTGAATGTCCCGGCAGGTACGGTGATTTCTGTGGGGTTTCCACAGGAGAGGTTCTGAACGATCCTGATAGGGCTTTCAGAAGAACCTGCAAATGGGATCCCTGCCGTGGTGTCCACGCTCCAGGAATCGTCGGGTATCAGGGGAAAATCATACTCCTCAAGAGGGGGATAATACTCGTATCCAAGAGGGTAATCGCCGTATACCTCGTTCAACAGTGACGATGTCCCGGAGACGGTTGCGTTGCTCACCATCCTGTAGTGGGATAGGTCCTGGATCCTCGTCCACATATATCCCGATATGTCGATGTAGATCTCCTCATCGCCAACGAACGGGATCGTGTAGTCCCCTGTGACGTTGCCGGTTATATTCATGATGTAGGCCGGATCCATGGAATTCCAGGGTTCCTGGTAGACACACACAACCGACATGTTGATCCAGCCAAAGAAATCTATCTCAAATAACATGGTGTAGGAGAAATCAATGGTGTAGTTCCAGTAGTCGCCGATCGACCAGGTGGGTACGTCGACACCGTTGGTATCATCGAAGACCGGGTCCGGAACCCTCGTGCCGGAACCGCTGAATTGAAAGGCTGAAACGGTCAACAGTAGGAGTATAACGAGTATTGAAAGATAGCGCTTCACCATGTGGATCCCCTTGATATCCACAGGACATATGAGGTAATAATATTAACCCTTCCTCTGTGAGATGAACACGCCCAGCAGGATGGATAACCCCGCAGAGACCTGGATGATGTCCAGGCGTTCACCGAGAAGGAGGTAACCCAGTATGACCGGGAAGGCCGGAAGCAGGAATATGTAGAACGTTGCCTTTGATACTTTTTCCCTCTGCAGGACCAGATACCATATGAAGCTGGCAATAGCTGAGATGGAGATGGACAGATAGATGACCGCGAGGAGGGAGGGAAGTGAGATATGGAGTATGTCTGCCGGGGATTCCCACCCGATCGATATCAGGATGATCTGTATCGGGATGATCAGAATGGTTCCGATGATCATGTTCACCGCAACAAGTAGGATCGGATTGCCACCTCTGTTCAGGGCGATCTTCAGAAAGATCGCCGAGATGGAATAGGATATGGCAGTTCCAAGGTTCAGAAGACCTCCGATGGTGGTATCCGATGTGAGTTGGAATCCGGAGGAGCCGTAGGTGGTCAATATCAGTGTGGCCGGTAGTGTGATGACCAATCCGAGGACCTTCCACTTATCCAGGTGTTCCCTGAGGATCAAAGCAGCCAGGAATATGGTGAGAACCGGTCCTATTCCCTGGATGAGGGATGAGAGGGAAGATGTGGAACCGGGATCCATCAAGGTAATCCCCACGTTCTGCATTATGTTGGGAAGGAGAGTTGAAAAGAGGGCGAATCCCAATATTATCCATATCAAACCCTTCCCTTTCAGATCCGCCGTAACCACCCTTTTGAATGTGATATTCCCTCTGGGGATACCCGTGGCCCTCTCCCAGAATATCATCAGTAACCCCACAAGGAAAACGGATGCAAGCGAGGATCGGGTCGTCGCAAGGAGAACAGGAGGCACATCCTCAAGCGCCACCACCATCCCGAATAATGCCGTACCAAACAGCATCATCGTGAAAAGCGCCATGGCAGGTGTGGACCTCAGGGTCCTGATAATACGGCCCATCGTGCCGCGCGCTGAACTCATGATCGATGAGTAACATCATTTGAATAATTAAGCTTCTTATCTTATAGCGGTCTGGTGGATATAAGGCCCATATCCGGAACTACAAGGTGCCGTCCCCCTTGATCCCCGTAGATCCGATATCGATCATGGAACAAACATAACAAACCGAAAGGGTTTAACCCTTCCACGTGGTTCCACTCGTAGATACGGTGAAACGGAGGGATGAAATGGGAAAAGAGAGAGTATCCACCGGTATTGATGGGCTTGACATGATGCTTAGGGGAGGCCTTCTGGAAGGGCGCCCATACACATTGATAGGGGGGCCCGGGAGTGGAAAGAGCATTCTTGGCTGGCAGTTTCTCAAAGCTGGCGTGGAGAAGGGGGAGAACGCGCTCTACATCACCCTGGATGAGCCGTTCTACGAGATCAGGGAGAATATGATGAGCCTCGACATATTCGATCCGAGGATAAGGATCATGGACCTCTCACCCGAGCGAATGGAAGGGGATGGAGAGGCCACCCCATTGTCATTTCTTGACAGGGAGCTCTCCCTTCAGTTGAAGAGGCTTCAGCCGGTCCGCGTGGTTTTCGATTCAACCACCTCAATAAAGGCGATGGAGTCGGATCCGGTGTCGTCAAGGAGGCGGATCCTATCGATAATGAAGACCCTGTCGGAACACAACGAGGAGGAGATGCCCCCGATCACCTCGATCCTCATATCGGAGGAGGGGGACGCTCAGTTCCCCGTAGAGACCTACCTTGGCAGGGGCGTTATAAGGCTTGTGAACAAGGTTGTGAGGGGGTCGAGGGTCAGGGCCTTGACCATCGAGAAGATGAGGGGGTCGTCCTTTGACGAGGGCATGCGACCTCTCAGTATCAAGGTGGGAGGAATAGAGGTCTCCTCCACCGACGTTGTGATAAACGAGATCTGAATGGTGTATGCGGATGAGAAAGGATAAAGCCCCCGATCTGAAGGGAAGAAGGAAGAGGACGGGGGGGCGGTCAAAGAAGGTCAGTATGGGTCCTGTACAGTACGTTTTAAAGGATGCATGGAGGAAACGGTCCCGCTCCATACTATCCATGGGGGGTGTTGCGGCGCTTGCGTTCCTGTTTGTGATATTCTCATCAATGGATGAGGGACTGGATCGTTACTTCGAGGGCAGGAACGACATCGGTGAGCCCACCCAGGAGGAGAAGACCCTGAACAGCCTTCGGGATGTCATGCATGATTGGACCTATCTGATATCGGTAATGTGCCTGATCCTTATGATATTGGTTGTGGCCAATACCGCTGCAATAACCGTTGTTGAACGAAAGGTGGAGCTGGCCACACTTAGGGCGGTAGGCCTGAAAGGACATCAGGTCTACATGATGGTCCTGGGGAGCATGTTCATACTCTTGTACGGGGGCGTGGCCGTGGGGACGATACTTGGAGCTATCTGTGTCCCTCTTCTT
>JAUVLN010000270.1 GCA_030600725.1 Thermoplasmatota archaeon
AAGAAGAGCTTCTCGTCCAGCCTCCTGATGTCTATACTGCTCTCCAGATCGGCCCTCAGGTTCTCCGGATGCTCGCCGGCAGGTGGGACCATAAGCACCCCGTAATCGTGATAGAGGAAGTTCAGCAGGATGGGGCGCAGCAGCAGCATGTACTCATCGTAGGTGATGTTGTCATCCACCTCCAGGATGTTGTAAGAGCCTTTCTTGTAGCCCCCTTTCAATATATCATCGAGGTCGTTGAGACCTGTGGAGAAGCGGGTTTCGCTATCGTCGACCGGGACCCATGGGTTTTTTTCCATCTCGCTGAGCGACCAGGGACTGAATGCCCTGAAAAGTCCTGTGTGAAGCGTCATGAGGTATCTGCTGTTCTCAACCTCTATGCTTCGTAGTTTATCGATGTGGATGGATCTGTACCTGATCCCCTCCAATTCATTGAAGTGGATGGTCAGCACCCCCCCTGCCATGTGGTCCAGATAGGTCGTCTCTTCCTTGTCCTGGACCATTATGGCGGAGACGTTCGTGCTCTGGACGAGGGAGATGATCTCCTTGATCTTTCTCTCGGGGTTCTCGTACTGCTCCGTGAATGCATCGATAGGATCCAGAAGTATGAAGCCGATGGGCTGCTCCTTTGACTCCTCAAGTACGGTCTGGAACTCCCTCTTGAACCAGTTCGAATCGGCTATCTTGTCGTTCTGGTTGAAGGCCATGATATTGTGGACCTCCTCCTCTTCAAGCCAGGGGATCTCCGCATTCAGCTGATCGCTATCCATCCTTGTGAGGATGGCGATCCCACGCTGTCGTTTACACAAGACCCTCATGAGCTCCAGGCCCAGAAGGGTCTTCCCGGAACCGGGAGGTCCCTTGATCAGAAGGATCTCCCCAACATTCTCCCTGAAGAACTTGACAATCTCCTGTGGGATCGATCCGACGGCCTCTTTTCCCATGCATGGTTAAGCATCGCCAATTTTATTAAGGTATTGTACGATTTGCACCTGGAGACGATCAATGGCCGGTAAGGATGGAAAGATCCACGACAGGATAAAGGTCAAAACCAAGGAAGGGGCGGACCAGAAGGCGCTTGACCTCGCACACAAATTAGATTTCATGCTCAACAGCCCCCTATTCGAGAAGATCGTACTGGATACGGTGGGGGAGATGCTCATCGAGGGAAAGCTCGAATATGATATGGTCAGGGACGTATTCGACACACCCGAGAACAACGCAAGGGAGTTTGCCCTCCGTTGGCTCAAGGAGAATGGGGGATCATAAAAGAAGGGGCACCACAAGCCACAGGGCGACGATCGTTCCCATCACCGCCTCTCCGACCATCAATCCGGTGGCCATCATGTAGGTTCCAAGGAGTTTGAAGGTCTTCATCTCCTCACCCCATTTATTGGCCTTCGCCTTGGGTTCAAGCCATTTCTTCTCCCAGATATCCCTTGCGGCACCTCCTGTAAGCATGGGGATCTGGATCCCAAGGGGAAGGTACATTCCCAGGCCGAAGGCGGTCCCCATACCGATGAGGAGCTCGAGGAAGACGCCGATGCCCACCCCTGTGAAGAAGAGCCTCCACTGGATCGCATCTGCCATGATGCCTTTGACGAAGATGGTGAAGGCATATGCCTGTGGGGCGGCGAGGTCAAGTTTCCCCTCGGCCAGGCCCAAAGAGAGTATCACCGCTGCTATCCCGGAGATGATCGCCCCCGGTATTATTCCCGGAGTAAGACCTCGGACCAGATCGTGTGGTCTGTTACCGCAGTATAATCCGTTCTTGAAGTTGAGGACCACGTCCCCTGACATAGAGATCGCACCGGCGAAGACAGTGGTTCCCACAAGCGACATCACTATGATCTCCCCGGTTTCCATTCTGATGCCGAATATGGGAAGGATCTTCCAGAATGTCATCATGAGCACGAGCAGGACGATGAAGGAGGTTGCCGAAACTGGCTCTGTCCCCGTTTCACCCATGACCTTGACGGCGATGGCGCCCAGTATGAAGGTGAGGAAGACGAGAAGGATGGAGAATATGATGGAGGCCAGCGGGTGGAATCCTCCTATGATGAACACCAGAGAGACCAGGATGAAGGTTACCAGCATCATGATAAGGATATGCTGAGAGGGCCACTCGTACCAACCTTTACCCGCGACGTAGGTGGTCTTGCTCCCGTCGTCATCTTTTCCCAGGGATGTCATGTCCTTGAACACGGTCGAGAAGATGGGCACCATCTTGATCAAAGCGGTCATACCCCCGCCGAGGATCGTGCCTATCGCCATCACCCTGGCTATCGAGTATGCCGCCAGGGCGGGTGATAGGGGTATTCCCAGATAATCCGAACCGGCCAGAAGACCATTTTCGTTCAGATAGAAGAACTCATCCATTGCGGCCACGTCGAAGAACTCTCCGGTATTCGCCCAGTAGAACGGGGCGTGGGTGAAGTATGCGATCGGGACAACTATGAACCATGTGAAGAACGTCCCCAGGAAGATAAGCGCCGCGGTCTTGAACTTCATGAACCACCCTATGCCGAACTGGATCGGTATCAGGGTTATGGAGAGGAAGGACCATGTGGCCGGCTCCTGGGTGAGGATGATGTCTCCCGCGAAGTATCTATGATCCAGGTTGAGGGCCATGGCGAACCTGTCCAGGATGGACATCCTCCCGCTGAATACAGAGAAGGACCCTTTGGGTGAGAACAGGGGGAAATCCCGAAAGAACGTGAACAGGGCCGTCCCTCCGATCCAGTAGAACGCCTGCTTTACCGAGTGTTTAGCCTGAGCCGTCGCCTCCGACGAGGTTGCCCGTGAGAGGTCCAGCAGCTTGACGGTGGCCTCGAAACCCGGAGTTGGCAGCGGGTCCTCCACCAGCCATATCCTCCTGAAAATGATGAAGTACATGACGCCCAGGACGCCAGATATCATGGTTGCGGTTATCGCAATGGGCAGGAGGGAGGGAAGGATGGAGGGATCGATGAGGGGAGCCCCATCCACCATTTCGGATTTTGACAGCGCCAGTATATATATGGCCGGAAATGTGAACACGAATCCTACGCAGATCATCGCCGCGCCGTTGGATGCCGTTGCAGCGATATTCAGGGTGGCCGGATTCCATTTCCACGCCATCCCAAGGAGATATACGATGTACCAGGAGCCGGCTATCACCATTCCGACCTTCAGTCCCACGTACTGGTTGATCATGGCGAAAAGGGCCCCGATCGCGATGGCCAGGAGGACCTTCTTCCAGTCCCAGGCCGGGATATCGAATGACTCCTTCCTGTT
>JAUVLN010000189.1 GCA_030600725.1 Thermoplasmatota archaeon
AGATAGTGAAGAGGATCGGGGAGGAGGCGGGAGAGAGCAAGGTGCTGGCGCTTCTGTCCGGTGGCGTGGATTCCACCGTCGTCGCAGCCCTTCTGAACAAGGCCCTGCCCCCCGGCCAGACCCGTTTTATACACATAGATACGGGATTGATGAGGAGGAATGAATCGCCGTCCGTGGCTACAGCACTTGGTGGGATAGGTATAACCGATCTTGAGGTGGTGGACGCCTCACACATGTATCTCTCATCCCTCGAAGGGGTCCAGGACCCCGAGGAGAAGCGGATGATAATCGGCAGGTTATTCGTCGAGATCGTGAACGATATCGCCTCCGATGCCAAGGAGGATGACTGGGTACTTGCGCAGGGAACGCTCTATCCCGACACCATCGAGAGCGGTGGGACCGAGAATGCGGATGTCATCAAGACCCATCACAACAGGGTAGATATCATAATGGAGATGATCCGTGAGGGGCGGGTGATAGAGCCGGTAAAGGACCTGTACAAGGCAGAGGTTCGAGAGGTGGGTGAGAAGCTGGGGCTACCATGGGATCTGGTGCACAGGCACCCGTTTCCCGGACCGGGATTGGGGATCAGGGCTCTCTGCCAGGACGGCTGGTTGATACACACAACGATGGAGGGGATCCAGGAGATCCAGGGGAGGGTCGAGACGGGTATCGGGAAAGATGAGTGGGCCAATGGGAAGGTCAAGGGGCTTGTCCTTCCGGTGAGGTCCGTCGGGGTCAAAGGGGACGCCAGATCATACGAGCATCCTGTGGCGCTATGGGCCGATCGGAAGGTCGACTGGCCCGCCATCAAGCTCTTTTCGACAAGGCTTGTCAACAGGACCGCCGGAATAAACAGATGCGTGCTGATGGTTGGCCTTAAGGACGTTTCGACGCCGGCTCCCGTTGAGAGGTTCATAACCGAGGAGAGGATGGACCTCCTCCGCGAGTGCGATCACATCGTCATGGAGGGGCTGAAGGAGCACGAACTGTACGATTCCGTGTGGCAGTGTCCTACCGTATTGGTCCCTGTTTCATTCTCGGATGGTGAGATGGTTGTGATAAGGCCCGTATGGTCGCAGAGGGCGATGACCGCCGAGGTATCCAAGCTTCCGGACGGGTTCTACGATGATATCATACCCAAGCTTCTGGCCCTTCCGGGGATAGACAGCGTGGCCGTGGATGTCACCTCCAAGCCGCCGGGAACCATCGAGTGGGAGTGACATGAAGCTGATCCTCGCCTCCTCATCTCCACGGAGAAGGGACCTGCTGAGGGGAGAGGGGTACGATATAGAGATACTGGAACCAGCAGCCGATGAAGTGGAGGATGGAGACCCTTATCATATCGTGGTTGAGAACGCCAGGTTAAAAGCTGGGTCCGTGCAGAGGGACGGGATCGTCATCGGAGCAGACACGATCGTCCTGTGCGACGGGGAGATACTTGGGAAACCAGGGGATCGATCGGATGCGGAAAGGATGCTACAGCTCCAGATGGAGCATCCACAGGAGGTCATCACCGGGATCTGCGTCTTGGAAGGTGGGAGGGAATTCTCGGGTTACGAGGTCTCCGCCGTGGTGATGGATCCCTGCGATGACCTGGATGCTTACCTTGAAAGCGGGTTGTGGAGGGGAAAGGCGGGGGCATACGGAATCCAGGACGATGGCCCCATAAAGGCAAGGGTCACCCATGGGAACGAGAATAATGTCATAGGCCTCCCCATCTCCCTTCTTCGAAGGCTGTTATCCCTCACATCGTTCTCTTATCCTGATCGTACCCCTGGATGAAGAAGATATTTTGATCATTCAAATCTGAACTGGTTGAATAAACTTTATTAACAGTATTCCATAGTTGGAGATGAATAGTTTGGAGTGCACTCCCAAAATGACAATATACAACCAGTTAAGAAACAAGAACGCCATGGGGGTGTGATATGGGAAGAACACGTCGAAAATATACCAGTGAGTTCAAGTTGTCTGTAATTCGGAGCCGGAGGCGTTGCGCAAAGTAGGGAATGGGCCTTACCGGAATTCAGTGTATTCAGAGGCGATAATATTATGACCGGAATGAAATTCGGGAAACTGAACGAGAAAACCAGAATCCTGATAATGGCGCCCCTTCTTGGCATCTGCGTCTTTCTTACGTTATATTTTCATATAGAACTCGAAGTGGGCGTGGTCTTCAGCCACTTCTTTTATGTCCCCATTATTATCGCAGCCCTGTGGTGGAAGGATAAAGGTTTAGTTGTGGCCGTATTTTTAGCGGCGTTACTGATATTCAGCCACATTTTCCTTCGAGAAGAAGTGACCACCGCCTATGATTTTTTTCGAGCAGCCATGTTCATAGTTGTTGGGATTGTGATCGCTACGATGAGTAAGCATATTGCAAACACGGAGGAGGAATTGCGAAAACACCGCAACCACCTGGAGAAATTGGTGAAAGGGCGTACCCAGACGTTGCGGGAATCAGAGGAAAAGTACCGGGTGATGTTTGAGACTGCAAAAGATGCCGTATTCCTGAGTGATGAAACAGGGAAATTCGTGGATGTCAACCAGGTGGCCTGCGAATCGCTCGGCTACAGCAAAGAAGAATTGTTGAAACTGAGCAACAGGGAGATCGACGCCGATCCCAGGGGATACGAGGCATTCCTGAAAATTCGTAATGGGGCGGAGGAACAAACAAAGTTCGAGGTGGATCAGCGAAGGAAAGATGGGACGCTCCTACCCGTGGAGATCACCGGGTGTTTCTTCGCCAGCGGTGGCCAACGGATCGCTCTGGCGCTTGCTCGTGACATCACCGAGCGCAAGCGGGCGGAGGAGGAGTTGCACAAGGTCAATCGAGCGCTAAGGTTGCTCAGTGAATGCAATCAAACCGTGATCAAGACCACGGACGAGTCAACTTTACTTGACCGGATCTGTCGGCTAATTATTGAAGTTGGGGGATATCGACTGGCGTGGATCGGCTTTGCGGAACAGAACAAAGAAAAGAGTGTATGTCCGGTGGCCCAAGCCGGTTTCGAGGACGGGTATCCGGGCTTGGTCAACATCACCTGGGCAGACACCGAACGGGGCCGTGGACCCACCGGCACCGCGATTCGGAACGGCGAACCATTTCTTGCAAGGGATATCATGGGAGACGCCAATTTTGCGCCCTGGCGGGAAGAAGCAGCCAAGCGCGGCTATGCATCATCCATCGCTTTGCCACTTATCGCTGGAGGGCAGACATTAGGCGCTCTGAACATCTATGCCGTTGAACCTGATGCTTTTGATGTCGAGGAAGTCAAACTGCTTATGGAACTGGCAGATGACCTGTCGTATGGCGTAAATACCTTGCATATAGGTAAAGAGCGCAGGCGGGCGGAGGAGGCGCTGCTGGAGAGTGAGAAAAGATTTAGGCAGATAGTGGAGAATGCTCTGGAGTGGATATGGGAAGTGGATGCCAATGGCTTATACACTTATGCGAGTCCAATAGTGAAAAAGATTCTTGGTTATGAGCCTGAAGAAATGGTCGGGAAAAAGTATTTTTATGATCTATTTCCCCCTGAAGACAGAGAAGAGATGAAGAATGCGGCATTTGAAGCATTTGCCAAGAAACTCTCCTTCCGTGAATTTTCAAATCGAAATGTCCATAAGACCGGCAAAGAGATCTGGATTTCAACAAGCGGAGTGCCCATACTTGATGAGAACGGAGAGCTTTTAGGATACAGAGGGGCAGATACAGACATCACCGAGCGCAAGCGGGCGGAAGAAGCCTTGGAGGGACACATCGATCAACTTGAGAGATTCAACAAGGTCACTGTGGGTCGAGAGATCCGGATGAAGGAGATGAAAGAGGAAGTCAACTCTTTATTGAAGGAGCTGGGTAGAGAACCGGGATATCCGTCTACCCCGGATCAAGAAAAGGAGGAGTGATCGATGACCCCGTCTAATACAACTGAGAATGATGAAAGCAAATCTTTCGAGGACACTCTTGATCCAGCGTTACTCCAAAACGAGGACCTTCTTCGGGCCACACTGGAATCAACCGCCGACGGCATCCTCGTGATAGGTGAGGATGGAAAGGTGGTGTATGCAAATCACCGTTTCAATGAAATATGGCGGATCCCAAAGACCGTTATGGTTTCTAAAGATAATAGTAAACTCCTGGCTTTTGCTCTGGATCAATTACGGGATCCGGAGGCTTTTCTCACGAATGTTCGTAATCTATACGGGTCCCTGGAGGAGGATCTTGATGTCATAAAGCTCAAAGATAACAGGGTATTCGAGCGGTTCTCCCGCCCATTGCTCCAGGACGGCATTATGGCCGGACGGGTTTTATCTTTCCGCGACATCACTGAACTCAAACAGGCAGAGGAGGCGCTTCAGGAGAGCAAGGAGAACCTTCGCACCACCCTCAATTCCATCGGCGACGCGGTGATCTCCACAGATTTGGACGGGGATATCATCGGTATGAATCCAGTAGCTGAAAAACTGACTGGATGGAAATCCGGGGAGGTAAAAGGTAGATCCCTGACCACCGTCTTCAACATCATCAATGCCCGGACCAGGAAAAAGGTGGTCAACCCGGTCAGGAAGGTGCTCGAAAACGGCGAGATCGTGGGTCTTGCCAACCATACCATGCTCATTGCAAAGGATGGGACCGAATACCAGATCGCCGATTCCGGTGCGCCCATCCAGGATAGTGACGGAAATATCATCGGCGTGGTGCTGGTCTTCAGGGATGTGACCAAGGAATACAAGACGCAACAGGAGCTGAAAGAGAGTGAGGAGAGATTCAGGAAATTATCCAATCTGACATTTGAAGGGATCCTGATACATGAAAATGGTGTTCTGATCGATTTCAATGATTCATT
>JAUVLN010000096.1 GCA_030600725.1 Thermoplasmatota archaeon
CCAACGCCTCGACCTTCTCAAGACCGGAGATCCTCAATCCTTTATCATATTTTCCAGGATATCCTCCCGAGGCCAGCACAACACATACAGCCTTGCTCTTGCTCCACCTGAACTTCACTTTGTCCAGGGTTCCGTCGCAACATGCTATCAGGGGTTTGATTATGTCCGTGGCCATTCTGGGAATGACAACCTGCGCCTCGGGATCCCCGAACCTGCAGTTGAACTCGATCACCTGGGGGCCCTTTTCGGTGATCATCAATCCGGCATAAAGGATGCCCTTGTAAGGGTGCCCCTCCTTACGCATTCCATCGATCATGGGGAGAAATATCTCATCATAGACCGATGAGGCCATATCCTCATTGACTACCGGCGCGGGGGAATATGCCCCCATTCCTCCGGTGTTTGGACCCTTATCGTTATCTAAAGCCCTCTTGTGGTCCTGAGCCGATTCCAGGGGCACAACGGTCTTCCCGTCGCAGAATGCAAGTATCGACGCCTCTTCACCCTTCAGGTAATCCTCGATAAGTATCCTATCTCCTGCTTTCCCGAAAGCTCCGGATGAGATGAGATCTATCGCCTCAAGCGCCTCCATCTCATCCTCACAGGGGAAAGCACCCTTCCCTGCGGCCAGACCGTCCACCTTAACGACCTGCGGACCGCCCACCTCCTTAACGTACCTCCTGGCCTCATCGTGATCGTCGAATATCCTGAAAGGTGCGGTGGGTATGTGATATCTCCTCATGATCTCCTTGGCATAGATCTTTGACGTCTCCAGCATCGCTGCCTTTTTGGTGGGGCCGAACACCCGGAGGCCGTGTCTCTCGAAATGATCTACCATGCCCATCTCCAATGGGGCTTCCGGACCCACCACGGTAAGGTCGATCCCATTCTCCATTGCGAAATCCGCCAGTCCCTCGATGTCGGTCGCGCTGATATCCACCAGCTTGGCAACATCCCTCATACCATCATTGCCAGGGGCAACGTACACATTTGATACCCATCTGCTCTTTTTGATCTTCCAGGCCAGAGTATGCTCCCTTCCACCGCTTCCAACAACCAGAACCTTCATCTTTCATCACCTATCTCTCAAAATCCCCTTCGACCCGCCTCTTCCAGCAGGTCCCTTGCCTTTACCAGAGACCTGAAATCAACCCTCTGGTTCAACGGCTCCGTACCACCCTCCTCCCTATCAACGACAGATAGGACGCCCACAACCTCGGCCCCCGCCTCCTCCAGAATATCGATGGCGCCGAGAACGGATCCACCTGAAGTGACCACATCCTCAAGTAGAAGTATCCTGTCCCCCTTTTCCAGATTACCCTCGATCATCTTTCCGGTTCCATGAACCCTGCCCTTTTTTCTGATGATAAGAAGTGGCACCTTATTACGAAGCGAGTACGCAACCACAAGAGGTACCGCGCCCAGCTCCACTCCGGCGACCTTATCGCACTCCACGGCCTCATATGAGAAAAGGTCCGTGATCTCGGACAGGATATCCGGAATACAGATTGCTCTTTTTATGTCCACATAGTATCTACTCTTCTTTCCTGAGGTCAGTGTGAAATCACCGAATCTGACCGCCTCGCATGACAGCAGCTCCTCTATCAGCACGGATAGCCTCCCGGGGGTTAAAAGGGCACCCAATGTGCCCACTTCCCCAAGTGGTTGAAGCTATTTTAATTGGTCGGAGGGGCGCTCCTTCGGGAACTGCTTCATACCCTTCTTGGCGGCTGCACTGGCTGGACTGGCCTGACCATCTGTGGGTTGATCGGCCTCGCACCTAGCAGGGGCCTCGCCCCGGGCATCTGTCTGGCCATTCCCGGAACTCCACGGGGTGCAGGCAGGGCCATGGTTGGCTGCTGGCCTGCCATCAGAGCGGTAGGTCTCATGGCAGGACGCCCGATCATCTGGGGGCCTCCCCCAAATACCATGGGCTGAGGGGTACCAGGTTGTGCACCTCCCTGCGCCTGAAGGAAAGTGGGAAGCTTTGATGATATGGTGGCAAGCGGGAGTTTCTCCATCAGGTTGTGGACCCTCTCCCTGCGCCTCTGCTGGGCGGACTGGTAGATCGCAGTCTTCCTTGGGTCCTTGGATGCGCTGTGCTTGTTGTACAGAACATAACCGCTGAGGGCAGCGGCGATGAGGGCGATCAAGGCGAGTACCCACAGAAATATGGGTACGGCGTAGCTTGTCTTCTCCACATCGTCCCCACCACCTGAGGGCTCCACCGGTTTCGGATCAGATCCGATCTCGGGATCGAACGGATCGATATCGGCCTTGTCCGCTACCCCGTCCTTGTCGGAGTCCTTCTGCCACTCCCTGATCGTCGGAAAAGCGTCGGAGTTGTCCCCTACGCCATCTCCATCCGTGTCAACCCATTCCGAAGGATCGAATTCGAAATCATCATTTACATTTAAATATCCGTCGTTATCAAAGTCCAGATCCACAGGTACGGGTTTCTTGTTAATGGACACATTGACCTGGGACAATGCATATGTCTCTCCGTCCCATGCCCGAACATCGATCGTTACATCCTGCTGTATCTCGTTCGTGCCTTCCGCTTTCAGGGTCAAGCCCCATGCGTTGGTTCCCACCGCCCGATACCAATCGTTATTCCAGAAGATCTCGACCCACTGAATGCCTTCGACATCCTCCGCTTCTCCCATTACGGAGAAGAAACCCGGTTCTATCCTGCTGAATTCAAGAGGCCTTATGATGGATATGCCCGGAGCATCGTTGACCTTCTCAACTATCACGATCATCGTGGTCAATGCGGTATATTCTCCATCGCTCACGGATAGGGTGATGGTGCTCCAGCCGTTCCAATCGGCCACGCTCGGAGTGAAGGAGAGTACCTGTTTATCGTCATCCTCATTTTTGGTGAGGAAGAATTTCACGAATGTCTTGTTTGTGTACTCTTCTATGGCCATCGTAAAGGATGTTCTATCGGAGTCGATATCCACCACATACTGTGTCAGCTCGATAACGTTGGACTGTGCCACATCCTCCAGTACCTTACGGTTCTCGATATCCAACCATGATGGGCCGTCGTTATCGTTCTCTACCATAACGATGAATTCGACGTTCGGATTCTTTAACAGGTTCCATTCCACACTGTCCGTGGCATACATCGTGACCTTAACCTTGCCGTGCCAGTCCGAAAGACGGCTCATCCGGACCACCAGTTCGTTAGTGGACCTCAACCATGATATCTGGAATTCCGCCTCCTCATCGTAAGGATAAGGGTCTCCTGACAGATCGGGGATCGGCAGCATTGACAGGTAATCTCCGTCGACATCCTTGAAGAGCTCGTAATCATCAAGATCCACTATTATGGTCTCCTCAGCGCCCTCGATAGCGTAGAGGGTTGGGAGGAACTCCGAAGTCCTCGTGGGTTCATCATTTACCGGCTCCACCAAGATCTCGAACTCGGAGGATACCAAGGTCCTGGGAGGTACGCCGTTCGGACCGCCGGTATCGGTTACGGTGATCCTACCGGTTATCTCGGGTATGGTCGAATATCTCGTATAGAAATTAGGGGTCTTCCCGGCATCGATGACCATGTTCCCGTCCCGGATATATGCGTTCAATTTCGATGCCTGTGATCCCTCCAGGATGATATTGAATTCAAGATTATCAGCACCGGTGTAGTCATCCGTGAAGAAATCCTTGAGGTCATAACCGAAGGTCTTCGTCTCGTCCTCCTTGAGGGTGAGATCCGGTAAAACCTGGATCTGTCTTGGTTTTGCATTATATTCAACACTGAGTGCATCCAGATATGCCATACCGGAACCCTCGGCCCCAACGCCCAGATATATCCGGGTTATCGGGTTATTGCTATCGGGATAATCCGGTACCAACCTGTCTATCACCTTATACAGGGGAACGTTATCCCCATCATGAGTGACAGTCACGGTGGTCTCGTATGTTATCTGGATCCCCTCCAGGGTTATCCTGCCCTTGGTGGAGGAGATGATCTCCATCTGGACAGAAACCAGGCGGTTTCCCCACCTATCCGTGGTAACGGCAGAACCCGGATTGGTGTCTATGTAATCCTGCAGTCCCTGACTGATGTTGAATGTGTGAAGGTCCCTGAACTCACCGTTGAATTGAATATCTACGGTTGACTCATCATTACCCACGTCCAATCCAATATCCTCGGGATAGGTGACCGCCATTTTCCACACTTTGATCTGGCTCTTTTGTGCGGATGCGGAGATGATGTCCGGCAGACCATCGTTGTCAAGGTCGGCCATCGTCAGGCCCGCAGTTCCCGAATGAGACATGGTCTTATGCAGTATGAAACCCCTGCTGGGATCATCCGGTTCCTCGTACCAGTATATCGTTGATCCGATATTGAAGAATAGATCCGCGTAACCATCATTCCCGATATCCGCGGTTGCCACATTGTATGAGTATCCTGACCTTACGATCGTACCCGAGAAGGAAGTCCCACCCTGGTATTTCCAGAACCTCACCTTTGAATAGCTGCTGTAGGTGTATGTTTCGGTTGTAACGACATCCCGATATCCATCTTTTCTCTCGATGGTTCGGATGGCCCCGGGATAATACATGCTGCCGCCGATGCCAACCGAGGACCAGGTGGCGGTTGGGTTGGTGTTTCTATAATACACGGCAGTCCCGGACCCCCAGCTGCCCATGACCGCGAGGATATCGATATCCCCATCATTATCCATGTCGTCTCCCCACAACCCTCTGCAGTAGCTCGCACCCGGTGCGATGTTGTATCCCTGCCAGGTGTCTGTCCTCGGGTTCGAAGGTGATCTATACCAGGCTATCAGGCCATCCCTCCATCCATATCTGCTGATGGCGAAATCGCATTTGCCGTCACCATCGATATCTCCCGCCCAGAATCCATATGCCGAGGCATAACCATAGCTGAAACGGCTTAGAGCAAGATGCTGGTTCCAATCATCCAATATGTTTTCCGACCCTGGATTCTCGAACCAGAATACCACTCCACCGCTACCGAAGGCCAATGCGTCCTCGTCGCCATCGCCATCCACATCACCCCAGAACACCAGATTGGGATCGCCCATGGAACCTATTCTTTTAAGGTTGCCCACACCATCGAACGGTGTTCCGTCGTTTATCCAGATCCCGACATATCCGGAGGATCTCCCCACGAATACCAGGTCCAGATCTCCATCTTCATCGACGTCGAATGAGTCCGTGGCCCTGATATCCTTGATCCCGCCATCGGTGATCCAGAACTTCTCGTAAGTGGAGGTTGTTTTGTTCTTGCAGATCAGAATAGCCAATTGTGAAGCTGAATACCCGGCTACTATGATATCAACATCATTATCTTTATCATAATCATACGGTGCGAAGCATTGAGGTTGTACGATGTCGCTCGTGAGTTCCTTCTTGTTCCATGAAGTCATTGAATTCTGTGTGTAGAGTTTGACGCTGAATACGCTGGAACCTCCTGACGCTATGATATCCATCTTCGAATCGTTATTGGCCTTTACAGCGATGATCGATCTGGGGCTTGGCATATTGGTATCGAGGGTCCTCCTTGTGAACGTGGAGCCACTGTTGGAATTCTCATAGGAGTAGAGGTTGCTATCACTGTAGGAGCCCAGAAGAATATCGATATCATTGTCGGAGTCCAGATCGGAGGTCTCGATCGTGTATGGCATATTCACCGAACTATCCTTTCTGTCTCTAGACCAGGTCCCTGAAGTTGTCTTGGGATTCTTGTATATATACAACCCTCTGTAGTTATTGTACCAGGAATACTGGGAAGATACGCCGACCGCCACATCGATATAACCGTCGCTGTTGAAATCACCGACATCCATGGCATTGTAGACGTACTGGTAATAATTATATGGTGACGATCCGACGGACCTCGCCGTCCACCCCGAGGTGGTGTTGGGATTGTCCGGGGCCTGGAACCAGTAAACCCACTTGCTCCAGTAGTAGTAATAATAATACCAGGGTGCGACGACAACATCCGGATTCCCATCGTTATTGATATCCGCGATCCTCACCCTGCCAGCATATCCAAACGATGAATAGAAGGTATATCTGGACCAGGAGGAGCCGCCATTGTTCCTGAAATAGGTGATATATCCGGATCTGTAGTTGTAGTAATTCGAGGTCACAACATCAAGATCACCATCGCCATCCATATCCGCGATATCAAGGCCGTAACAATTTCTTACATACGTGCCTGCATAAATTACGTGAACCGTCCAGTTCTCGGTCTTCTCTCCATCCGGATTCTCCATCCAGATGATGCGGCTGTTCCTCGTATCGGATACGACGATATCCTCCCATCCGTCACCGTTGATGTCACCATATTCCATGGCAAATCCCATGAAATCCAGGCTGGCCGGATCCTCTTCAATGATGTAATCCTGCAGGTTGCTAGGACTGTATCTCCCCCTCAACCCGACATTAGCTCCCGTTATCGTCGAATCATCCGGAATATATATCGAACTCGCCGCGTTCGACCCACCCTGGGAAGATGAGAAGGTAGCGGTAACCTTATCTTTACCCGTTGACAGGTACGTTTGCTCTCCGAATTTACCGTATCCGGTGCCGGTGTATTCCCATTCGGCATTACCATCAAGACCAACGTCCAGATAGGGGTCCAACAAGGCATTTCCCTCGGCAGATCCATATGTGCTGATATCTACTGTAGCGTCTGATATGGGAACATCCCTATTCACCTTGAGGTAATATGAAGTATCAACACCTCCATTTGTGGGTATCCTGATCTCCCCTCCGTCAAGCTGCACCCCCCCATCATCATACAGGGAATTCGTCACCTCTCCAGTCCCCTCGGGTAACAGGGAGACGAGACCGCTAACAAGAAAAACGGCAACCAATGCCATGGCCAAGAACTTCTTCATCGTATTTCCTCCAATAGCTGAAATACCTCAACTTTGAGCAGGGCATACCCTGCTTTCTGGGGAATAATAGTAAAAGTATATATAAACCTTCTATGTGTTCGCATTTTCCTAGTATATAAGTATGAGATAACATTTTTAACTGAATGGATTCAGGTTGGTTCGGGAGTATACTACCTGCGATCACATCTTTCTGCAAGCATCACACTATGTGATCACCAGGATTATAGTCTCCTTACGGTTTCTCTTTCCCCCTAGTTGTTTCGACCAGATTGAACCGGCCTTACCATCTGGGGTGATGCAGGTCGAACCAGAGTTGCCTGCGATGGCTGAACGGGCCTGGCCATCTGTGGAATTCCCGGCCTTGCACCTGGCATAGACCTTGCGATACCAGGAGCCCTGGCAGGAGCGGTAGGTAGTGCCATGGGGTGGCGTTGTCCTACCATCAAAGTAGTTGGCCTCATGGCCGGCTGACCTACCAACTGAGGACCTCCTTGAAGGGAGATCCGCTGTGGTGCACCAGGTTGTGCACCTCCCTGCGCCTGAAGGAAAGTGGGAAGCTTTGATGATATGGTGGCAAGCGGGAGTTTCTCCATCAGGTTGTGGACCCTCTCCCTGCACCTCTGCTGGGCGGACTGGTAGATCGCAGTCTTCCTTGGGTCCTTGGATGCGCTGTGCTTGTTGTACAGAACATAACCGCTGAGGGCAGCGGCGATGAGGGCGATCAAGGCGAGTACC
>JAUVLN010000040.1 GCA_030600725.1 Thermoplasmatota archaeon
CCCTGTCGATCGCACCATCGATCATCGCGAGGTCTGCCTCCCCCTCCTTCAATGCACCCTTGATCCTACCGTTCAATGATAAGACCTCGATATGGTCAAGGGCGGATGTTACCGAATGAGACCCCAGGATGGAGCGTTCGAGGTCTTCATCCAAGGATCCTATCGGGAAGAGGGGATCCGTTCTATCACCCAGAAGCCTCAGAAGCCTCTTCACCTCCTCACCCTCAAGCCTGTGTACGAAAGACCCGACCAGGGGGTCGATGGTCCGTGGGACCGACCTCCGTAGCTCCGTGACCGATCCATGAAAAGACCTCATCAGCTCCCTGTCCCCATCCTGAAATCCCGTTATGTCGGCCTGAACGGCGAGATCCCCGCGGACGACCTTCATCACCTCCGATACGGATCCAAGCTCAAGTAGGGGCAGGACCTCATCCTTCCTCACATAAGGATTGCCCATGGTTGATATCTTCGCATTGTGATAGGTGAACTGGCCCATTCTGATCAGTTTCCGCATACCGAAAACCGCCCCAACCCCAATTAGGCCGGCGGACGCGGATATGGCTGCAATGGCCCCTCCCGATAACCCTATCACATCCATCTTCTACCCCTTGATGTCCGAAAAAAGCATCTTTGAGATCATCTCCCTGATCCTGTCTTCATCCCTATCCAGAACCCCGTTGAACGACATGTCCAGAACCCTCTTTCCATCAGGTGACATGGCTATGAAACCACCGATCAGGTCCTTGCCCTTCATACGGGAGATCTGCCAGGGTAGATCATCCGTGTCCCGGATCACCGAACCGATGCCGGCTTGCCCACTCATCGCATTGAGGTCCTCCTGCCTGACCGGATATGCGATCACATCCTGTCCCACCTCGGCTCTTGCATTGGTCAGCATCCGGAGCAGCAGGTCAGATAGATCATCACCGTCGAGTTCCCCCATCCCCTCTCGAATGCCAAAGATCGCATCCATGATCAAATCCTCTTTCATCTCCAGGACCGTCTGACGTGCTTTCCTCCTACCCTCTGACAGGTGGATGTTTCTCGTCCTTTCCTTCGCCCTTACCAGCTTCCTGTCAAGGTCCTCAAGGGTCAAGGAGAGCTCCTTTCTAGCTTCGGAAAGTATTGTGGAGGCACCCTCTGTAGCCTCCTTGAGGATGGCAGAGGATTCCTTACCCGCCTCATCACCTATCTTCCGAATGATTCCTTCGATGCCCATGGGAGATCACCTACCGATCAGAGCATCCCCGAAGCTAGTATCAGGAATATCGCCACAAGGAAACCGAAGATTGCCATGGTCTCGGACATGACGGTAAATATTACGCCCTTTGCAAATACCTCGTTGTTCCTCCCGAAAGCAGCCGCAGCCGCTGCAGCCGTCATACCCTGAGGAATCGCGGAAACACTTGATAGGCCGATAACTATCCCTATGGCAATTGCCGCCCATCCGACGAACGGCTGGGTTAATATCTCGATGTTGGGTGCTGCTGACATCCCTGTGAAATTGAGCACCAGAATGGAAACTAAAAGCCCGTATATCCCCTGGGTCATCGGAAGTGCTTGATATATAATCAGTTTTCCAAACTTATCAGGTCTTTCAGCAGCGACGCCTGCAGCTCCTGACCCTGCAAGACCGATACCGATCGAGGACATTATCGCTGCCAGGCCCATTGTTATCCCCACTCCTATGAACACCAATATCCTGTTGTCCCTCACAACCTCCGAGTCCTCGGCATTATCCGGATCAGTAAAAGCGAGGAATTCCTCAATATTTGTCATACCGTCGCTGTCATAATCCTCGTCCGCATCATTAGTCGTATTGTCAAGGCCCATCTTGCCCTCCCAATTATCATCCATTCCATCGTTATCCTGATCCAGGATCGCCTCCCTTTCGGCCGATACGCCTTGAAGGGATATCAACCCGATGAGAAGAGCACTCGCCAACAATACAGCAATCACACAATTCTTCCATTTCATGGAGTATTCCTCCGTTCCCTTACGATCGTTTCCTCGTGATATGAATTCATGAACATCAACGGCCACCTCCTTCCAAAGGTGTCTCACCCACCGAGGTATAAGTCCTCTCCCTGCCGAAGGGCTTGAAGAGGATCCCGCCTCCTTCATAGAAACGGCCGAAGAACTCGACATATTGTAATCGGAGAGCATGAACAGAGGAACCCAGTGTTTGCAGGAGCAGATTGAATATATGCAGAAATATCAGTAATATCAGAGCGACAGGTATCAGGAAAGGCGTAATATCTATCAACATAACGCCGACGATATTGAAAGCCATGGCGAGGCCGAAGGTCGAGAGGCCGAGTGCAAGGATCCTTGAATATGAGATCCAGTCACCAAGGTATCCCTCGATATCGAACATGAACATCGCACCGACCTCAAAAACGAGGAGCCCCGCGCCCGACAGGAAGAGGGCCAATCCGATGTATGTGATTGTCGGTGTAAGCTCATACCACCTCAGCATGAATCCCCCCACTAGAACTATGGCTCCACCCTGTACCAGCATCCAGGACACCGTCCCTTTGATGAAACCCCATGGGCTACCTTTCTTTAGCCGGTCGATTCCCAGAAGTATCAAACCGACGTTGAGTTGGGCCAATCCCAGATACAGTGAGATCGAAAAGAGCCGCATTGGATCCCTTAGAGTATCATAGGGCACGGTTCCAAGCAACGGGACCTCATAAGGTCCGTAAAGTGTTCCTGCTTCATTTCCAAGGAGAACACGGGGGACAAGATCGCCAAAGAGCGACCCCATCCAGACACCTGCTATAAGGCTTGCTGCTCCCATCATCATCCCCAATAGACCGATCGTTCTAATGGAGGGATCCGATCTGCCTAAACGATACATGACAAATGACCCTGCGAATATTAAAAGGCCGTATCCTGCATCTCCAAGCATCAACCCGAAGAAGAGGATAAATGGTATCGAGAGCCAAAAGGTAGGATCTATCTCATTGTACTTTGGGGGGGAGAAAGTAAGTGTAAGAGGCTCGAAAATGCGCCCGAATCTACTGTTATTCAGCGAGGTGGGTACATTCCCCCCTGCGATCTCCTCATCGGTCGGATCCCTGATGGACATCTCATGGTCCGGACCCACGGTGCTTTTCAAGATGGTCCTCAGATGGGATATCCTGTTCTTCTCCACCCATCCCGAGATCATATTGGTATAATTGGTCGCGTACAGACCCTTGGACATCTTTAACTTGTCGACCTCGATGGATATGGCCTCTTCCCAGGATCTGGCTGGACCCAGCTCCCTCCGGGATACTGCAGCTGCGCTTTCCCTTACTTCCCCTCCCCGTTCCCGTATCCTATCTTCAAGTTCGTCTATAAGTCCCAACAGATCAACGATCGAGGAATCCATACCGGATGGGGGATAGCCGTTATCGACCAGGATCCCCCTCAGCCTGGGCACGTCAATGGTCATCTCGGAAAACATCATTCCCCTGAGTTCCGAACTTACCTTACTATCCAGCGACTTGGGGTAAATGAGCCTCACGGCATGGAGCCCTTCCCTTTTATTCAGAAGTGAGCTCTCCACCTGTCCCCCTTCACCCTCGATCACCTTCTTCAGCTCGGGATATGCGCGGGATAGGCCAATCCTCACGCGGGTTCTCTCCAATGACCCTATCCGGCCCAGCGATATTTTGAGACCGGAGAGCTTCAACAGTCTCTCACGGAGTTCCGTGATAAAGGTGACCTCCTCCTCGATGGATCGAAGGGATCTGATCATGGGGTTGATCTCCCTCTCAACACCCTTTACCCAACTCTCCGCTTCCTTGATATCCCCTCCATTCCCGATTTCCATCCGATCCGGTATCCTGGGTATAATGGCCCGAAGTCCCCTTACATCATTCACCTCATGTGATCCAAGAAATTCCAGGACCCTAACTATTCGACCCTCGATCCCGACCAGTTCATCAATACGTTTGGATCCGGACAAAAACCTCTCGGAGGTCCCCACCTCCAGTATCCTTTCCTCATGAAGTCTGGTCACGACCATGTCGATATTCCCTTTCATAAGGAATACCTCAACCCACTTCATGCGTTTCGGATACAAGCTCTTACCATCCTATTTGAGATCCATCTCACCCACTGAGATACGATTCGATCACACTCTCCACCGCCTCTTTTATCCGGGGTTTGGCTCTACTTTCGAGATCGCTGGCTTCTCGAACCCCCTCTTCCTGGACCGATCTCGCCTCCACCAGAGCGGCCTCCCTTACCGATGACAATTCATTGACCCTCCGCTGCTGGAACCGCAGAAGGGCCGTCTCTTTCTTTTCCAAGGCATCATCTCTCGCCTTCTCCAGTATATGGCGGGATCTCTCCTTTGCACCTACGATCCTCTTCTTTACACCCGCCTCGGCTTCCAGCAATTTATCAAGGGTCTCATCTCCCATTAGGGATCACCTATTTATCCTAAAAAGGCCGCTGTGGGCCTTGAGGTCATTTTATTACTTAACCCTTATTACAACCATAGTCGGAAAGATACTGAATTGACCGCTGCCCGTACATCCTACGGTAAAATGTTCCCTTGAAAATGTTCCCTTGAAACACATATGAAAGGTTAAAAATAAATGTGATCATAAAGGACCGGTCTACATAACATAAATAAACAGATAGCCTATTACCAGTAGAAACCAAGCCAGTAGAAAATAAAATATGAACTACCCAGATTAGAATGCAGGAGGGAAAACCGGAGTGGGCGATCTCAAAAATGGTTCCGATCCAAGGATCAAGAAGTTGAAAGATGTCATCGCCAAAGGCGAGGCTTTCATAGGATTTCTTGATAAGAAAGGGGCGGATATACAGGGTCCGAAAGACGACATCATCCATGCAAGGAGCGCATTCGATAGCGGAGATCTGGCCAGATCCTATACCCTGGCTCAAAAGGGTATAAAGGAATTGATACGATTGAAGGCTGAGGCCGAAAAACCCAGGGAGGAGGCAAAGGTAGAGCCGGCCACCGCTCCAGTTGAAGTTGAAGAACCCGAGGTTAAAAAAGAGGAGGAGAAGATCAAGCCACTTGAGGAGAAACCGAAGAAAAAGGTAAGATCGAGGAGGGGGGAAGGGGTTTTCGCACTCATACGGGATAACGATCAGGAGCGGGAGAAGAAGTTGAACTCATGGAAGGATTCCGTGCACAAATGGAGGGAAAAAGGATACCTATTCGAGCCGGATGTCAGCCTCTTTGAAAGGAATTTCGAGGAGGTGGAGAAGAGGCTACAATCCATCGGGCTGCAGATAGATAAGGCGGAAGGGTTCCAGAGCAGGATCAGCTCCATAAGGGAGGAGTTCAACCATGTTGGTGGAGCATTCCTGAAAAAACTGGATGATGTAAAGGATTCATTACTAAGGCTCGATCGTCTGGACGACATGAAGAGGCGTATTGAAACACTTCATTCCAACCTTCAGGAGGTCGACAACCAGTATAAAGTACTATCAAACAGGATGAGCAGGTACAGGAGGCAGGGGCTCAATACCTCGTCCCTCGAGGATCTACTGGAGAACGATAACGATCTGAACTATCTGGAGCAGCAGTTCAACATTTACGAGACAAATATCGAGTTCCTATCAAAGGAGAAGGCGAAACTGACGAATATCTGGAAAGATGGATTCGCCCAGAGGCTTCGTTCCGAGATAGATGAGGTTGAGAAGATCATCAACGATCCATGGAAACTTGATGCTGTCGTGGAAAAACTCCTGGCCCTGGACAAGAAGATCGAAAAGGAAAAGGAGCAGACAAGGAAACAAAACGATGAGAGAAAGAGGATGGGAGAGATACGGAGTTCAGTTCAGAAGTACAAGGTCGATGGTTACAATGTGGCAGGCATAGAGGTATTGCTTGACGGTGACGTAGAACCCCTGGAGGATGAGTATAACGATCTGATCCGTAGTGTTACAAAGCTAAAGACGCTGAAGGAGAAGATATTCACCCTTGATGCGAAAGGCTTTGAGGAGGAGATCTCCAATCTTTCGATGAAGTTGAACGATCCAACGAAGATAGAGGAACTCGAGTTGGAACTGGCCCAGCTCAAGGAGACCATCTCCGATCAAAGGTCCAAGACGGATAATATCAGGGGGAGGATCAGGGAGTGGGAAGGGCAGGGATTCCTGATAGTGAAGCTCACGGAGATGATGAACAAGGATCCTATCGGGGGGGAGAAATTGTATGTGGAGCTATTGCCCAGGATACAGGAATTGATCGATATTCATGGAAGGCTTCAGGGGATCAGGCACAGGGAAGTGGGAGACGATATCCAGAAGATAATGCTCAAGATCAAGAATCCCGATCACCTCGAGGTTATAAGGAGCGAATACAGAAACCTCGAAAGGAAGGTCTCGGAGCTCGAGAAGATCAAGGAGAAACGGAAAGAGCTCAATGAACTTCTGAAAGTGTGGAAAGGGCAGGGATTCCAGATGGATTACATCCTGGACATCATGAGGAAGGAGAAGACCATAGCCGGACTCGAGAAAACGATCCTGGAATCCACCATGGCGATCGCCACCCTGGAAGCGTTCCACAAGGAGTTCAGCACAGAGGAAAGAGGATGGTTCCCCAAAGATGAGGACTTTATCAAGGATAACCTGTGGAAGCCCGAGAACGCACGAAAGGTCCTATTCAAATTCGAACAGCTGAAGGTCAAATATGCCAATGAGGAGAAACGAAGAGGACAGCTTCGAAGGGAGCTGGACAATATGAGCAAGGCAGGAATAGACATATCCGGTGTGGAGAAACTCCTCCATGGTGACACCGAAACCCTCAACCAGAATTACACCAAGAGGTTCAAACCCCAGACCGTGGCCCTCCTGAAACTGAAGAAGGAGATCGTCAAGGAGGCGACGGGAAGGCCCGAGCTGCAGGAGTTCGCCAAGACCCTTACTGATCCATTCGAACTGGAGAAGTACAAGGAAGCCCGAAAAGCTCTCGTTATTGGTAAGAAGGCGGATAAGAAGAAGGATGACAAGAAAGGTGAATCCGAAAATATCCGCTCCCTGAAGGAGATGGCCAAGAAGGCCTATAAAGAAGGTGGAGAGGAGAAACTCAGGGAAGCCCTTAACCTCTTCGACACCGTCCTCAATATAGATCCCGATAACAAGGAGTGCCAGTTCTTCAAAAAGAAGGCCCTCCTGAAGATGAAGATGAAACCCATGCCCTCAACCCCCAAGCCGGAGCCAAAACCGAAGCCGGATATAGATGAGAAGAAACCCGATCCGAACTGCACTTTCTGCTCCGGATCGGGAAAATGTAGCTGGTGCAACGGGGAAATGGACTGCACTTCATGCAGTGGCACCGGAAAGTATTTCGGGGACGAATGTCCAACCTGTAAAGGTTCAGGAAAGTGTTCGACTTGTGAAGGTACGGGTAGGTGCAACTGGTGCTCTCTTTGATCCGGTGATACGAATGAGGTCCTATTTCGCATATCTCGTACTATTTGCTATCGTCGTCCCTCCCATTACCGTACTCGCCCAAACGTGCTCGGACCCGGATCATGGTTCGGGACCGGGGATACTATACATCGAAGATGAGACGTGGATCGGCCACGTGGAGTGCAATAACACCTTGATCATCAACATATCCCTGACCATCAGGGACTGCATCGTGACCATGGAGGGAGGATATATCCAGGTGGAGGAGAGAGGTTCCCTGACCCTGATAAACAGCACCATCACAGCCTCCTGTGAGGATAGGGTATATTATATGGATATTCGAGGTGAAGCCCTGATAAGGAACTCAACGATCCGGAACGCACTGGATATTTCGAACGGATATTTCGGCCTGTACGTCAGGAACGGACCGTTTCTGATGGAGTCCTCCGATCTCTCCCGATCTGGGATGATATGGTTCAAGGAGTGTGATAGTACGATCACAGATACCATATTCGAGGGCAGCTATCACGAATCGGGATCCCATGTCATCTCGGGCTGTGAGGTTATCACCATGGGCGTTTCCATAACGGATGGGGGCACATTGATCATAAACGATACTGGTTTTACCTCCAACATCACCTTTTCATCCGGAGCAGCGGCGATCTCCGCTACGGATGGTGTGGACATTGTCATTGAGGATATCAGGATCGCGGGAACATACAACGCGGGCATGTTCACCTCCTTCTGTGAGGTGGATGTTCGCGGAGTGGATATCGACCTGCCCGGAGGGATCCACGGCCTTAAATTTGATAACTGCTCCCTGTCCCCCATTTCCGATATATATGTGAGAGAATGTGACATCGGTGTATCGTTCATCGGTTGCAGCGGTGACCTTGCACTCAGGGAATCACATATAGACAACGCCTATTACGGGGTCATCCTCCACGGCCCCTCACCGCTCGTAATAGACGATATCGTGGTCAACAGGACCACCACAGGGGTAATTTCATACGGACCAGTGCTGATCAACAACACAAGGTTCGTCACAAACGGGGTGTGTATATCGATAAAGGATGATGAGCTCCTACAGGTGAGCAACACACGGTTCGAGGCGTTTGATTTCTGGGGGATCATGGTTCAGACCTGGGAGGATAAGGTCTCCTTCAGCGATCAAAACGCCTTCATCGGTGCCGAGGGAGCTTTCGGCGATGTGGCATTCTATGGAATAGTGCATATCAGGGCCATCGGCCCTGATAACATCACCGTACACGGCGCCGAGATATGGATACGATCCCCTTTCGGAACCTCGGATAGGATGGGGCAGGGCGACCTTGAGATCATCTGGGGATACCTTGACGAGGGAGCATTGGTAGACGATCTGGATTACACTGCCAACTCCTCATGGGCGCCCGCCGAGGGATCCACCGATTTCAGGATGAAGGAGGGGCTGAGCGTGGAAGTCTATCTCCCCCTTGTGGACGTGTGGGTGATATCCGTGGAAGTTGAAGACGGAAAAGCGTTCGTCGACCTAACCGTTACCGGAACCGATTCGAATGCGGTTTCCCTCTCGGTCCATATCGACGGGGCCTATTATGAAACCCTGACGGCGGACCTTTCGGTCGGTGATGTTGTCCAGCTGGAACTTGACATGCCCGATCTCTCCGAGGGCTTACATACCATATCAGTAAAGGCTTCCTCGGCGGATGAGTGGGACGGTAGCGGTGGCATCTTACAGGAAAACAACGAGATGACCGAATCGTTCAAGGAACGCGAGGACACGGGAGATGAGCTGCTGCTCATCTACCTCCTTGTGGTCGGAGCGATACTGCTTTTCATCGTTCCGATCCTCCTCCGCAAAAAGGAATGATAATGATGAGATCGGTCACTTTTTATGATACTAATGTTTAAAAAGGGGGTTTCATTTCTCCTGCCCATGAATACCCCTGTTAACAAGGATATCGAGTATTCAACCGTCACTGAGGTCTCCGGGCCTCTACTTGTCGTGGAGGAAATTGCAGGAGCGGCCTACGGGGAGGTGGTCAAGATCAGATCGCCAACCGGCGAGATGAGGCTGGGGCAGGTTCTTGAGGCCCATCAGGATAAGGCCATTATACAGGTATTCGAGGGAACCAAAGGCCTTGATACGAAGGCTACATCCGTGAGGTTTATCGGTGAGCCCATGAAAATGCCCCTTTCAACGGACCTGTTGGGAAGGGTTTTCTCTGGCACCGGCAAGCCGATCGATGGTGGACCCGCCATTATACCCGAGGAGCGAAGGGACATAAACGGTGAGCCCATAAACCCCACCGCACGAGAATATCCAAGGGAGTTCATCCAGACCGGCATATCAACAATAGATGGTATGAACACGCTGGTGAGGGGACAGAAGCTCCCTATCTTCTCGGCATCCGGCCTACCGCATAACGAGTTGGCAGCCCAGATCGCAAGGCAGGCGAAGGTACTTGGCGGGGAGGAGGAGTTCGCGGTCATATTCTGTGCAATGGGCATCACATCAGAGGAGGCGAATTTCTTCATCAGTTCATTTGAACACTCGGGTGCCCTCGAGAGGGCGGTCCTGTTTCTCAACCTCGCGGATGATCCGGCCATCGAGAGGATCATCATCCCGAGGATGGCACTTACAGCGGCGGAGTACCTTGCCTTCACCAAGGGGATGCATATCCTTGTGATGCTCACCGACATGACGAACTACTGCGAGGCCCTCAGGGAGATCGCCGCTGCCAGGGAGGAGGTCCCGGGGAGGAGAGGATATCCGGGTTATATGTACACGGATCTTTCACAGATCTACGAGAGGGCCGGCAGGATCGAAGGCAACGAGGGGTCGATCACCCAGATACCCATCCTGACCATGCCGGACGATGATATCACACACCCGATCCCCGATCTCACCGGGTATATCACAGAGGGCCAGATAGTGCTGTCCCGTGATCTTCACAGGAAAGCGATCGGGCCTCCGGTAAACGTCCTACCCTGCCTTTCAAGGCTCATGAAACAGGGTATCGGGGAAGGAAGGACCAGGGCGGATCACGATCAGGTCTCAAATCAGCTATATGCGGCGTATGCCGAGGGCGTCAACCTCCGGGATCTGGTTGCGGTTGTAGGAGAGGAAGCGCTCACGGAAAGGGATCGATCGTATCTCAGATTCTCGGACGCATTCGAGAAGGAGTTCATTGCCCAGGGAAGTGAAGAGGATAGGACCATAAACGACACTCTCGATCTATCATGGAAGCTTCTAACCATCATCCCAAAGGAGGATCTCAAGAGGATCGATGAGAAGTACATCAAAGCCTACTATCCCTCTTGAGGGAAAATATCTAATCCCTCCCCCCCTTTAAGGATCGGGTGGAAGATCTGACGGAGAATAATTTGGAAGGGACCCGGTCGAATGAGAATGGATATGATATCCTTGATTTCGATGGGGGGAACTTGAGGATCGAGGATATCAGGAACCGTGTGATCTGCGGTGATGCACTTAAGGTCCTTATGTCATTTCCGGATTCATCCGTGGATATGGTTTTCATCGACCCCCCTTATTTTCTCCAGCTTCCCGCCAGATATCTTAAACGATGGAAGAAGATGGACGATGTCGCAAAGGTTGAGGAT
>JAUVLN010000221.1 GCA_030600725.1 Thermoplasmatota archaeon
GTCCCCGTCGATGTACTGAAGGAACGATTTGAACGTGGATGTGGACGTCCTGAATATCTTGACCGCCACCTCCTCCCCTTTCTTGGTGGAGGCCCTGTACACATTCGCCTCCTTTCCAGTCGATATGGGGCAGATCAGCCTATTGATATCCCCTCTGGTCATCAGCTTGTAGATGTGGTCGAGGTTCTGGTGGTCGAACACCTCGTCGTAGGTCTTGAACCTGTCCGCATCGACGATCAGCTCCGCCCGCTTCCATTTCTTGTCGAACTTCTCCTCGACAATATCGTAGATATCCTTGGAACTCACGAGGGCATAGAGAACGAGTGATTGAAAAATCTTTCCTCAGAAGAACGATTCGAGGATCTTGGGGACAAGACCCCTTCTGATCATGTTCTGGGACTGGATATGCGTATAACGGTAGAGGACATCGCCCTTCTCGTCCTGGAACTCCCAGGGCCTTATAATGACGAGGTCCCCCTCGCGCATCCACATCCTCTTCTTGAGCTTTCCCCGGATGCGGCCCATCCTTATGGTGCCATCCTGGCAGAATACCTTGAGGTGTCCCCCGCCCATCGCCTGCTCTATGACCCCAAAAATATCCCCAAGCTTCCTGTTGGGGAGCTTGACCCTTACGTATTCCTCTTGTTGCTGCGGGGCTGCCAATGGACCACCTTTATATATATCGTGAACTTTTTGTCATATTTGAACCATTATATATAACCTTTCCAAGGCGTTCATTCATATATGGCCTCATCCATTCTCCCCCGGGTGAGTACCTTGGCAAAGATTCCCGGAAATCCCCGTTCCCTCGAGATAGAATACGCCATCAGAGATATCGTCCTCCCGGCGTTGGAGCTGGAAAAGCAGGGCCATCAGATACTCAAGCTGAACATAGGCGATCCCAACAAATATGACTTCGACACGCCCCAGTTCATGAAGGACGCGGTTATCGATGCCATGAACAGGGGCATGAACGGATATTCGCCCTCAACAGGATATCCCGAGATGCTTGAGGCGATCGTTGCGGACGAGGCCTCCAGGGGCACCAACATAACCACGGACGATATCGTCGTGACCCACGGGGTCACGGAAGCCCTTCAGCTTATCTTCTACGCGGCGCTGGAACCCGGGGACGAGGTTCTGATCCCGGGCCCATCCTATCCCCCGTACAATACATACGTAGAGATGATGGGCGCAAAGGCGGTGGAATACAGGACGATAGAGGAGGAGGGATGGATCCCCGATGTGGAGGACATCCGGAGCAGGATCACGGAGAGGACCAAGGCCGTTGCCATCATCAACCCGAACAATCCCACGGGAGCCCTCTACGGGGAGAAGGCCCTCAAGGAGGTGTGCGACCTCGTCGCCGAGCATCCGGGGATATTCATACTATCGGATGAGATCTACAACCTCATGACCTTCGATGAGGAGACGGCCCCCACATCCAGGTTCGCCGGGGATGTTCCCATGATAGTGCTAAACGGCATATCCAAGATATACCTCGCCCCCGGATGGAGGATAGGATATCTGGCAATTCGCGATCCAAGGGGCGACCTTGCCGATATACGCGACGGCATCATGAGGCAGTGCAGGTCAAGGCTCTGCGCCAACTCCATCACCGAATACGGTTACCTGGCAGCTCTGAAAGGCTCCAGGGGCCACATCAGGGAGACGATGGAGAAGCTCAGGAAACGGCGCGACCTCTCCTACAGGCGTCTTAACGAGATCGAGGGGTTGTCCTGTCAGAACATCGGGGGGGCTTTCTACATGTTCCCGAGGATAGATTGCCTTGAACAGGGGCCCTGGAAGGACGACAAGGATTTCGCACTGGACCTGCTCCGCACGGAAAAGGTGCTGACGGTATTCGGGTCCGGATTCGGGAAACTGTACGGGAGAGGACATTTCAGGATAGTTATCCTTCCCCGGGAGGAGATACTCGAGGAGGCCTTCGACAGGATAGAGAGGTTCATAAGGAGACGGGTCGATGGGGTGTGAGGTGATCTATTGGGCCTGTTGAGCAACAGGGGGTCCTTCAATAGGGGCGTATACCATTTCTCCAGGGGTGAATACCTCGCATCGATCGATCATTACCGGAAGGCCGTGGAGAGGACTCCGGGGGACGGTCAGGCCTGGAACAACCTGGGACTCGCCTACTACAAGCTGGGCAAGGTCAAGGATGCGATGAGGTGCCTTGATGAAGCCCTGATGATCTCGCCGGAGGATCCCTTTGCCCTCACGAACAAGGCTGCCCTGATACTTGCGGGCGGGAGACACGGAGAGGCGAGGTATGTGATCGACAAGGTCCTGATACGGCTCCCGGACGACGTCCATGCGTTGAACCTTAAGGGATTGGCCCTGATGAAGGACGAGCTGTACATGGAGGCACACGAGCTGTTCATGAGGGCTGTCGAGTTGGATCCTCGCTACAGGCATGCCGCAAGGAACCTGGAAAAGGCCAGGATCAGGCTGGCATCCGCCGAAAAGCTGTCCGATGAAGATGTTGACGACCTCCCCAGGCCACGGAAGGCGCTTCCATTATCAGAGAGATTCGATGATCCTTCAGATACCGACGAAACGGTAGTTTCGTCTAACCTTCAAAATGGTGATTTTGAAGATGAGACCCTTGAGATGATGGAATACGATGACGATCTGGTGGAGTGGGAGGAGTAGATCACTTCCTGTGGGGGTACATCCTCATCCAGCCCTCGTCCTCCAGGAAGATCGGATATTCCCTCATTCTCTGCTTGATGACCGCGGATAGCATCAAGATCAATGCGATGAGGAGTAGAACGACAAGGCCCGCGGCGATCATCAAACCCAGGTGGCCCTCCTTCTCCTCCTCCTCCTCCGGATAGGGGCTCTCCATCTCTATTTCACCCAGGTTCCTGGTCTCCCCTGCCTCCACGTAACCGTTCATCGAGATCATCACGAAACCGTCCCTGGCAATGGTGAGGGTGTGGAGCCCGGGCGCGACCTCGAGCCTGAAATATCCGTTCTCGTCCGTTCTGGTATAAGTGGTGATGTTCACCGATATGCCCGCATCCTCAATGGGCCTTCCCTTCTCATCCACCACCATGCCTATGAAAAAGCTCACCTCCGTGAAATCCTCCTCCTCGACCCTGAAGGTCCAGGAGAAAGGGGTCATCCTGTTTCCCGCAAGGTCGAAACCCACGACCAGAACATCGTAGGTGCTTCCCTTGGTCAGGGGATTTGCAGGGGTGTAGTGGACGGTGTTCCCGGACCATATCAGGTCCACAGATATGCCGCGTATCCTGACATCCACAGTGGATCGGTCCATCTCCTCGGAGAAAGCGATGGAGATCGTGGTATTCACCTTCACCCTGTTCCCCTCCGGCTGGTGATCCAGTACCCGCGGGATCCCCGTATCTATGCATAGTGTTGTATTGACCGTCGCCCCGTTTCCGGCGACGTCGAACCCCCTCACCTCGATCAGGTGTACCCCGTCGTCGAGCTCCGTGTAGATCCATGACGAATTGAGTCCGACCCACTCCCAGGGTCCGCCATCGGCCCTGATCCCGTATCTCTGCATGGGCGAATATGCGTCGATACCCTGCCACTCCACCTCCACCATGGAGTTGTTGAGCAGGAACTCAAATGGTGCCGTGATCTCGAGGTCGGGGCCGGATATATCGATGACGAACGACGTCCGGTCCGAGCGGGAGTTCCCCGCCAGGTCCCACGCCCTTATGTATGCCGTGTGGTTTCCCTCCGTGAGGTTGGTCAAGGTCCTGTTATCAGTGAGGCCGATATCCTCCCAATCCCCGTCATCGACCCTGATCTCAAGCCGGTCCAGACCGGCATGGGCATCTCCGTATGTCCAGTTCAGGTAGAGCTCTGTTCTGTCGAAGTAGTGTCTGTCGAGCTCTATGAACCCTATCTCGGGAAGCGTGAGATCGACGTAGAAAGTGAGGGACGCCTCGGCCGTATTGCCGGCGAGGTCCACCGCCCTCACCGTCGGAAGGTGCCACTCGTCATTCACGCATTCCACATGATATTCCAGCTCCGTTCCCAGGGATGTCCAGTCCCCACCGAACACCCTTACATCGTAGAACGAGATCCCGCTTTGGTAGTCCCCCCCGATCCACGAGAGGTCGAAGGAGGTGATGTTCACGACGGCCCCTGGTTCGATTGAGGGCCCGGTGATGTTTATCCAGGGGTCGGTGAGATCGACGTGGAACGTGATGCTGTCCTCGCCCGAATTCAACCCCTCATCGTATGCGGTCACAACAACTTAGT
>JAUVLN010000125.1 GCA_030600725.1 Thermoplasmatota archaeon
CCCTGAGTAGGTCTGCGGCGAGGGCCCGAAGGATATCCTTTTTGATATCGTCGGGATACGATCTTCTGTAGTGGACCGATCTCCCTCCTCTTCTTATCCTCACCAAACCCAGATCCTTGAGTTGCCCAAGATTGTAAGAGACAATGAACCTGTTTATTCCGAGGGCCCTCACCAACTCCTTCTGAGTGAGGTCCGGCATCTCTTCGACCGCAAGGAGTATGCTCTTTTGGACATCGCTAAGGTGATCTATGGCTTCATCCTGTGTTTGTCCGGTCCTGTGAAACAGTTTTGCTCCCGTATAGTAACATCTTCGACCCCTGTGCATCTTTGAGTGTATCTTTTTGTTTTTTTCCAGCATATTCAGGTGGTACCTCAGTGTCCCTTCCTTCAATGGGAAATATCTCAACAGCTCCGGAAGTGAGATCCCAGGTTTCGATGAGACCCGGTCCATCAACCGGGACCGCGTTTCACTCTTCTTTACCGGACTTTTACTGGACATACGAGCATGCCTTCCTGCGATCAAAGAAGAGGATTCAATACTCGTCGTCGAGATGGGTGTTCACAATCTCCCTGTAGGTCCCGATCGAGATATATTCATCTTGGAGCCTTTCATCAAGGAGCTGCTCCATCTCCTCATCCTGGAGCCTTTCCTCTTCCGGTATCCTGTCGTTAACAACATCGTCCCAATACCTTGATAACCTTTCTGATGCGCTTGTCGAACTCCTTTTTCGCACGATGACCGCAATCAATACGAAGGCTATTATGCAAAGAAGGATCGCTATGACTATGATGACATGGATATCCACTCCATCTTCATTGACGCTGTGGGAATCCCATCTATTGGGATCATCCGGATATTGATCTATCTTCAGTCCTGTTGTGGAATCATCCTCGTCCATTCCCTTGTTCCACCTGTCGGGGTATCCGTCTCCATCCCTGTCCAAGGAAGCTGCCGGGTCGTTGGGGAAAGCATCGGAGTTATCCCCTACCCCATCCAGGTCCGAATCCTCCCACTCCAATGGGTCCTGTGGGAATGCATCGATGCGGTCGGGAACCAGATCACCATCCGAATCTACACTTTCCTTAGGATCATTGGGATAATCATCCAGCAAAAGCCCGGTGGTGGAATCCGCCGCTGACATACCTGGATTCCAACTATCGGGATATCCATCCCCATCCGTATCTATTGATGCAGCAGGATCGTCCGGAAAAGCGTCCGAGTTATCCCCTACCCCATCCAGGTCCGAATCCATCCATTCCGTCGGATCTTCCGGGAACATGTCCAGTTTCAGTCCTGCAGTGGAATCCTCTTCTGACATTCCCTCGTTCCAGTAGTTCGGATAACCATCTTCATCTGAATCGATTGATGCGGCAGGATCGTCGGGAAAACGGTCGGAGTTGTCACCTACGTTATCCCCGTCCAGGTCGGACCATTCATAGGGATCAAGGGGGAACATATCCGCATTATCCCCAACACCATCCTGATCGGAATCGAGCCACTCGAAAGGATCGTTCGGGAACAGATCGAGCTTCAGACCTGTTGTGGAATCCTCTTCTCCCATTCCAACATTCCATGAATCCGGATGCCCGTCTCCATCGGTGTCTATGGATGCAGCAGGATCGTCCGGGAATGCATCGATTGTATTCAGAACTCCGTCCCCATCCCTGTCCGGAATGGATCCGGATACGTTCATCAGATCGACAAATCCCATGGCAAGATCGTTGTGCTCCTTGTAATCGTTCTCATCTTCAGTGGAGACCTCCACGTAGATCCGATGGATCACCTTTTCCGTATTGGTAATATCCCAATCGTACCGGATCATAGTGGTTGAGGGGCCTGATCCGGAGACGGTTATGTCAAAGGTCTGTATCACCGATCCATCTTCAACCGTACCAAGATACATTCTTACCGTTGCATCCCTATCAACTCCACCCCGGTTATGGATGATGGACTGGATCCTCACAACATCCTCTTCCTCATCCAATTCCTGGAAGTATATCTCCTCTGTGGACACCCATAGATCGTAGTATTCGGACTGGTCCACAAGGGATGGATAGTCTCTTGGGTAATCCTGCCAGTCGAACTGTTCGGGCACCTCGGTATCGTTCTCCAGAATTCCCCTCCACTCCTCATCGGTTAACCTTTCGGACATCGGCTGTTTGAACTCATAATATGAGAAGATGGGGCCCAACGAAGCCCGGAGAACACCGTCGTCATTTTCCGTTGTATCGTTCCATATTACGACCATGATATCGAAGTTACCGACCGCCTCTTCCAGAACCTTTCCGGGCACTCCATCACTTGGATCGATGTTGGGATCCGTGTGTACATCAGCAACGAGCCTCGAATCCCCTGCATCTTCGGGAACGTTCTTCAGGAGATCCTCCAATCTCCACCCGAACATCTTGATGTAATCATATTCCGATTCGTTCAGGGGTAAATTCTTCAATTCTCTCTCCGAGAAATCCTGGAGTTTTTCAAGCATATCCATGAAATCATCCAGATCATTCGCAGTGCTGTCGGATATCAGATCGAGATCCAGTAGATTTTCCTTGGTAGCATTCGTCAGATCGCTCAATCTCGAATAGAGGCTGGGTATCGGTTCAACATAACCGACCGGATAGCTCATTCCACAGGTGGGAGAGTAGGACTGCTTGGCATAGAGGATCGTATCGTGTCTGAGCTCTGTCCAGGAGCCCAGATTAGTGTTCAATTTCTGAGCAAGATACCCCCTGTTCCTCATGTATGTGGGATAATTGGAAGCGGTGAAGTTCTCGTTCAGGGAATCGAGTGCATAGAGCCAGCCCCAGTAGAGGTTGCTTTCCCATGTCGACTCGTTGATATCGGAGAACTCCGCCTTGAGCATGCCGTACTGCTTGTCGTACCCTGCATACTCCACGTCCCCGTCCCTGATCAGGAAATCCTCTGCTATATCGTTACCGAGAACAGCCATGGCTTCCAATCCTCTTGGAAATCCTTTTCCCGGGCCCCACCCTATGATCTCCGAGAGTGTAAAAGGGGTCCCCGTGCCCTCATACGCACCGACCTTGGGGAATACAAGGCTCTGGAACATGTAGGAATCCGGAACGAGCCTCTGTCCCATCAATCTCATTCCCATGGTAGCGTTTTCGATGTCCTCGATATCCGCCCTGACGAACGACGAACATATCCTCGGTTTCCTCAGCTCTTCCAGTTTGTCGAGGTAAAGCAGGATCCGCTTGACGTTCAGCAGTTTGGAATAATCGCTTCCGGTACCTCCGAAAACCTGTGCAGTTAGAAGATAATAATCATATGGTGTGAGATCGTCAGACTTCCCTACGAAGAAGGAGGTGACCTGATAGATCTCGTCCCATGTCGTTATGGCCGGAACAGCTCCCACTACGGTAGTGGAAGGTTTCATCATGAGAGCCTCGGAGAGCATGATCGCCTGCACCGTTTCCAATGCGGATTTCATCCTAAAGGACATCCTGCCGTACCACATCATTGCGTTGAAGTACTTCTTCAGAAGCTCCGACCTTGTATAGTGCCCCCTCGGTTTATACTGGGAATAATCCTCGATGTACGTCAGGATACCATCGACATCGCTCTGATCGAAGATCGGGCTCTTTGCGAACCCTTCGTTCGCTTTGATAAGGTCAAGTTCTGCGTTGACATTCTGTCTTAAATATGAGGGGATTACAGCGGTCGGATCCAGGATCTTCAGGGCGACATAAAGGAATTCCAGGTTTCTTTCGCCAGCTTTCTTCAGCGAGATCGTTTCGGTTATGGTATAATTCACGGGACCGTAGACGGAATCTGCCTCGTATACATGCGTGATATCGATCGTTGTGCTTGTTGCATTATTGACCTGTGAATTCGTAGCATCTATCAGTGTCAATGTCATATTCTTGAGAAGTTCGAAGAAGTGTTCCTCTTCTATGGTCTTCAATATCTCATCGAAGAATACGTGATAGACATGGAGCATCGCATCCGTCGTTATATGCGGAGCCAGACCTATCTCCTTAACATCTTTGTACACGGTCACGAGATCATAATATCCGGAATCTTCATAGATAGATGATGGGCCAAGATTTACGAATCCGTTGTTTTCCAGATACTCCCTCTGTGATGCATTGATCGGGTAACACTGGAGTATCCTCTCCAGATGGGATACTTCTGAAAGATCGATAGGGAATTCGTACTGGCTGGCATCTATCGTATATTCCGGACCCTCGAAATCTATCGGGGATCTCGTATCCGAGACTTCTCCTTCGTTCAGAGCGTTGGCCGACATACATTTATCGTGATCTTGCCACTGAATTGCCTGAAGCGAGATGATCAGGAACATGGCTGCAATTGCAATAGTAAGAGATTTTAAAACCGCCTGGGTGTTCTCTCTGCTCATAGATGATCCTCCCTGGGAGTATATGATAACTAATAGGATCGTACCTTTTGAGTGTTATCGCCGATCATTTCACATGTCTGGCTATCCCATTATATTTAAACCAATGTCACGGATGATTCCACATTTTCAATGGACTGAAACAATTAACGAGGCTCAATGTCAGATTTTATTTGACGGAGAAAGCCGGAAGAACGATGTCTTGAAAAGAACATAGGCTTTTCATCTTGGAGGTCACCATCTCCAAGGTGAGTGGAATCTCTGATTTTACAGGATTTTATTGGTCACCATGATGAAATATACCGTATTAAATCAAGAACGATCGAAGCATCGCCCTTCCATCCGTCATCATATGTTGTTTTCCATCAACCATTCGAACAGGGGCAGTACCCTTATCTCCTTCCCCTCGAATTCGATCTTCTCCTTTGTATTCCAGGTTATTATGGAAAGATCATCGCAATCCAGATCCATCGATGCCTTGACCAGTCCTCTCAGCTCTCTTTTCCTGGTGACAGGATCCTCTATCGAGTAGCAGACCTGAATCAGCGATCTTGTTAACATACCCTTCCGGATTACAAAATCCACTTCATGTTGTACCTCATCTTTCCAGTAGAACATTTCACACTGGAGATCTCCCTGCCAATTCCGTCTCATAAGTTCAACCGCAACGAGGTTCTCGATGGTATGTCCCATGTTCTCCGATGTATTGAACCCGATGGATGCGGCCATCCCCGTATCGATGCAGTATGCTTTTTTGGGTGAAAGGAATTGCGATTTCAGCTTCGATGAGTATCTTTCAAGATAGAAGAGAAGGTTCGTATCACATAGATACTCCACATAATCCTTCACTGTATGGACGTTGGATATTCCCAGTATACGACCCAGTTTGGAATATGTGAACTCACATGAACGATTGGATATCAGATACCTGGCAAGGTCGGAAAAGGTCTTTCGTTTCCTGATATTGAAATGGAGGATCCCGTCCTTGATCAGGATATCCTTGTATATTCTCGGAAGGATGGCCCTGGAAACAAGGGTTGCTTCCGGAAACCCGCCTGTTTTGATATAAGTCTCCAGCAGATTCATTACATTCGATCTCTCGTATGTTGTAAGTGTCTTCCCCTCGTAAACGGCCTGCCCGTTGAGTTTGATAAATTCCCTAAAGGACAGAGGCAGAAGGTAATAATCGACATATCTCCCGGTTAGATGGGTGGCAAGATCGCCTGACAGCAAATTCGCATTGGAACCGGTTATGATAAGCCGCTTCGTCCTTCGCAACCGGTTGATAAAAAGCTCCCATTGTTTAATATTCTGGATCTCGTCGAATATAAGATAATCAATATCCTTCCCGTATAGCGAATAGAATGCCTCGAGTATCCCGTCAAGTTCATCCGGACCCATTCCATACAACCTTTCATCATCGAAGTTGATGTAAGCGAACTTCTTTCCCCGAACCAATTGAAGGGCGAGCGTCGATTTCCCGCATCTTCTCACACCCAGGATGGCCAATATATTTGGATGAGACAGGTGGCTTAAAAGATCAGGAGCACTTCTATCAATAAGCGATTCACTATCAAACATCCCTTTGATATCGTCCTCCTGTTCCCTGATTATGGATTTCAATTCGTCGGAGTTCATGGCAGTATATTGACAGAATTATATAAAAAACTTGTCATCATACTGACAAGATTTATTATTTATCTTGATAGTATACGGTCATGTTTTAACATTTCAAGTTATTCGATCATACGGTCTTGATGTGTCACCGCCAAGATACCAGACATGCCCGGCACACCAAAAATGGGGCCCCGAAAGGCCCCCACTATCCTTACCCAATCCATCCCGATCAGATGGGCTGGGTCTTCTGTCTATAAGCGAGGATTCCTACAGTCACCAGGAGGACCATGACAACGAATATAACTATCCTCCAGTTCACCTTTGTCTCCTCCGTTATCTCACCCACCAGTACGTCGTCCCATACCCCGGCGTTGTCCCCCTCGTTGGACTCCTTTATCGTGTCGTAGGGGTCCACCACAACCTGGAACGTGTGGAACCTGTTCTCGGAGATGTTGTACTGTGAGAGGTTGAAACGTATCCTGGTATACGCGGTCTCTCCCTGGGCTATCC
>JAUVLN010000229.1 GCA_030600725.1 Thermoplasmatota archaeon
TATGAGTAGGCCCCGTGTCAATGATTTTTATTGCATCCCAACATTGATAGATCTAATATGATCTGAACCGATACTTTCTGAGTGAATACTTTCGCGAAGCTAAGACGAATCTAGTGAGTCGTTGGCACGGTGTTGGTTGGATGAATCTACCGATTCATCAGGATCTAAGTCTATCAATGTTGTGAGAAGCCTCACTTTGAAACTCACCTGTGATTTTACTTCAAAGTTAGGCTAAATTGTCTCGAGCTCGAAAACGGTGGATTTGAGGGCCAGGTCCCCCACCATTCCGTAGAGCGTCAGTGTGACTGTCCCGGCTGCGGTGGTGATCAGGTATTCCGGAGTGTCTCCGAAAACGTATGCGTCACCATCAGATCCAACGAGCCCCTCCTCCGCAGCCATGTTCGTGAACACGTCCGTCCAGAGCGATGAATATTCTGTGGTTATTGCGAGCCGTATGTCGGACCTTGTGTTGATGGTGTTGTCGGGATTATGGGAACCCATGGGATAGTGGGTCGTCTCCTCGGAGAGAAGCGTGGTCTTGATCATGTAGGAGCCGGTACCCGAATCGCTTCTGGTCTCACCCTCCAGTGTTATCATCATCAGGTAGATGGTAGTCTCCTCCGTGTTGGGATCCCTGTTTATTACCAGATTGGGCTGCCCCTTGAGAACGGGAAGTCCCGACTGGTCCCTGATTATGGCCCCCGCCTCCAGGGCGATGATCTGCTCCTCCACGTATGTGTTGGATGAGGTATAGACGACGTTTCCCCTGCTCTGGGCGTATATGACCCCTCCGCCTGTCACATCTGAAACCTCCAACAATCCGTCATCCATACGCAGGTCCAGAGAGCCCGTGCATCTTCCGAACCCGAACATTGGTCCTCCGTTGGAGCCAAGTGTCATCTTGGTGGTAAGCGATGTTCCGGGGTCCCCGGCAACGGCCAGGGTGTCAACCCCCGACTTGAGGTCCATGAACGAGTCCATCACGCTGTTCAGCGTCTGGGCCTCGATATCCTTGCCCCAGGCCGGAAGATATGTCGTGAATACCATACCCATAAGTGAGATCATGATACCCGCTATGAGGACAAGTGATACTACATTTGAAACGCCTGTTTTATCCGATCTGATATTTCGGGCTCTTCTGTATATCAATATCTCACCTCCATCTCACCTATCTGGGCGCTGAACGATGTTAACGTTAACATGTCGAACTGAACGTATTTGTCAGGATCGTCCCAGTCGTCCGGGTCCGTGATCCTGTAATCCACGTTCTCCGTCAAACCCGACTCCGTCATCTTGGTCCTGTAAAAGAGGGACCAGGCCTCTTCGCCGACCCCGTTGATGCGTATGGACATCTCCTCACCGGCCCCCATATCGCGTTTTATGCTCGAGTGGCCGTCCATGGTCACAAGAAGTGGAATGGACTCGAATCCGGAGATCACCTGTGCGTTGCTGGTAAGTCCGTATATATCCATATCCACACCCCAGTCGCTGCCGAATGAGGAGATCGAGAAGCCAGGATAGGATGTCATCGTATTGCACTGGTACTCCTGAAGGAGTATTGCGCCGCTTTGGAATATGTATTTCTGATCGTGGAAGTAGTAGTTGTTCGTCCGGTATCCTATACTACCCTTGATCGAGTTGAGAACTGTCTCGGTACCACTGGCATCTTTCAGCACTATTGACACGGAAAAATGTTCGTTAGTGGGGTCTATCTCAAGGGTACCGCTGGCCCTGGATACGGTCAGATAGGGGTTTCCGTACGTTCCAAGTGAGATGCGGGTGATTATGGTGGCGCTGGTATCCTCTCCTTCCAGAAGGGAATACATCGACGTTCTGAGCCGTACGAAGGAGTCCTGGATGGATGCGACATGCGTCATCTCATCCTCTTTCCCCACCACCTCGCCGTAATCCATGAGCATCGAACCGCCGAAGGAGAGGGCGATGGACATCAGAAGAACGGTGGTAACTATGACCGCATCTCCCCTGTCGTTGCCCAAGATCGTTCTCGTATTCATGCCCCCTTCGTAATAACCTTGCCCGTTCTTATATACTTTCTCATTAGGACGATAACGGCCATTATGCTTCCCGCTCCCATGATCATCCGGAAGACCGTACTCCGATCCTCTGGAATCTCCTCATAGATGGGAACGATGGTTACCTGTGAAACACCCGGGTTTTCGTCTTCATCTATGATAACCATATCTTCGATAGGTTCGGGATCTTCGATAATAAAGGCATCATCCACGATAACATAATTTAGCACTTCTTGGTCAGAATCACTTCTGGACTGTTCAATTGAATTTCCGTATATGGATACATCATCCACGTAGAATCCCTTGAATGTGGAACCATCCTCGAAATGGTCCGAATCCACATTGTTGGTTACGATCCTGAACCTCAGGATAATGGAATGCCCTATGAACCCGTCAAGGTTTGTCTGCAGTCTCGTCAACGTGTATGAATTCACCCAGCCCTGGGAATCTCCAAGTCCGGTATATGCCTTATGATCATCGATGCCGTCGTCACCATCCTCACCGCTTCCACTAACACCCCAGGCCGCTCTTACGCCCAAACTGATGGTATGCCAGGATAGTCCGTTGTCTGTGCTGACCTCCATCCTGAATCCATCAGGAGGTCTTCCGGCAGTAATATCGAAATTGAACTTGAAATAGGCGCTGAGCCTGGCCGTATGGGCATTGGTCAGGTCGATGGGCCTTGTGTACAGGGATGTATCGACTCCATCGTTGAAATCCCCGCCCTTCTCTTCGAGGTTTCCTGAGAACCAGGCCCTGGTACCGCTGTGGGTCGTACCCGCTGCGATCGAACCGGTTATCATCTGCCACATATCGTCGCTGGCTGTTGTAACCGCGGACCCATCTTTCCTGCTCACCTTCAGCTTGATGTCGTCCATGTACCAACCATAGCCGGTACCACCGCCGTATTGAATGTAGCTGAAGTTCAGCTTCACCTCGGACCTGTATGCTTCCGGTATATAGTCGAGTATGTCGAAATCGACATATTCCCAGCCGAACGTCCCCTCGTCGCTGATACCGTTCCAGCACCAGAGTATCCTGTTTCCGAAGGAATCGTACCTGTCCACTCCGAGATAGAGGTTTCCCGTGTAGAAGCCGGACGTGGGTATCACAACCTTCCAGTCCCAATCCGTGACAGCATCTCCCAGTGTACCGGTATCAATTGTGGGATCCTTGTAGCCTACCAAAAGGAAGCCGCCGTTCGTCCCGTCCACCATGAAGTACTTGTTCCAGAAGGATATCGATGCGCTTTCAGCGGTGGAAAGGTCAAAGGTCTGGGTGACCGCCCATTTATCCTCGTTGGGCTCGGGTTCCGCTCTGGATGGTTCTCCGCTCCTGGTCTGGGCGCTTGGTTCGGCAAGAAGCTCTCCTATCTGAGCGAATATATCCGCAAGGTCATCAGGATCGGGCGTATAGAAATACTCCGCCTCGGAAGTATTGGATATCCTCCAGAGATTGTATTCGGTGGTCCCGGATTCCAATGAATTAGGGGGTGTTCCATCATATACAGCAAAAATATCATCATAAAAACCATTCCCCGGATAGTTATTTCTTGAAGGTAAGTTCGGAGGATCATAGTGTTCTAATCCTAGACCTATTGTGTAGATGGGAATATCAGAGCTGAGCAATCCCATTCTATTACCTTTGAATGAAGAACCTCCAGCAGTTTGCCATCTTCCACCTGATGGATCATTATATGGAACAACATACTTTCCTATGTGCCCGGTGTATTCTTCAATTGGATATCCGATCTCGGGTTGCATGTCATGCCAGGGGGCCCAATCAGTACTGGCGGCCTCAAGCTTGCCTGTCTGCAAGGCGGAGTTATCGTTGGACTTGTAGTCGGCCCCATCGGATAAAGCGACAACAGCCTGGACGTGGTTCGGGTATGCTATTTCTGAACTTTTTACATCCATGTAAGCATAGCCGATGCCGTCCCAGATGGAGGTCATCTGGCCGGCAGATATGGAATCTAATGCGTTGTAGACCATTGTCCTTCCCGCTCCCGTAAGACTGGTGATCGGAAGTACCTGAACGACATTAGCACCGCCGAACTTCCATATGCATACTGCTGAGTTCTCGCTCAA
>JAUVLN010000201.1 GCA_030600725.1 Thermoplasmatota archaeon
AAGAACGTTCTCTGCCCCGTATGCAGGTGTTTCATGGAGACAAAGGAGATCTACGGGGTGACGGTGGACGAGTGCGCAACCTGCAATGGTATATGGCTGGACGCGGGGGAGATGGAGAAGATCTGGCGGGAGGAGGAGCACATCGAGAAGCCCTACGCCATAAACGAGGATGAACCCACCTCCGATGAGAGGTACTGGAACATGTTCAGGGAGAGATTCCGGACCCTGAGGAAATGATCATCTCTTCTTTCCCCTGTAGGCCCTTTCGGGGAGGTCGCCCCTGTAGACGCATTTCGTGCATCTGTATGATCTGTATGATCTTGAGATGGTGGGGGACCCGCACAGGGGGCAGGGATATTCCAGAAGCGCTCCGTCGTTCTCCAGGAAGGACCTTACCTTCTGCATCTCGATCTTCCAGAGGTTCGCCTCCTTGGGTGTCTCGTTCTCCCTTCTGGGTTCAAGGATCCCGATATTGTATAGGTACATGGTGACATCCCTTCCCTTGACAAGTCTGGTTGCGAACTTATCGAATATCCTCTGGACCGTTACGGTTTTCTCATCCGTGAATTTATCATTGAGCATCTCTATGATCGACCTGATCACCTCGTTGCTCTGTTCCTGTACATCCGACATGTTTACATCACCGTGCTTAAGGAGTGAGGGGGGGTATCACAATCAGCCATTAAAAGCTTGTTTCTTATCCACGTCGTACAGCAGATGGAGAATGTGATCGGCCACCGGTTCCAGGGACTGTCCATGGATCGTGACATCGGCCTCATTCCGGGTGGCATCATCCATGGGCCTGAATGCGATGGAGCTGTCACAGACCCTGAATAGCGGGACATCCACGAGCGAGTCGCCCACCGCAATGGAATGATCGAAGGGCCCCCTTTCGTTCACGATCGTTTCGAGTACACGATCCTTTCCGGTGAGTGGGACCCTCAGGACCCCCTCCCCGGTCAGGAACCCTTTCGGATCGACCTCGAGACCGTTTGCGAAGGTGTCGTGGAACAGGTCCCTTCCGATGATATCCAGCAGGATATCCAGACCTCCCGAGATGACGCAGATGTATGCATCTGTTTCCCTCAGCCTTTTGATGGACCTTTCCATGTCCCGGGTTATCCGGATGGAGGAGAGTATGGAACGGATGTCATCTATGGAGACCTCCTCATTGATACCCTTCCATATGCTGATGTCCCTCCTCATGAACTCCCTGTCGTCGATCTCCCCGTTCATGTATGCGTTGAACCCGTCCTCGTTATCCATTCCGAAATGGTCGTGGACAAACCTCCAGGATGAGCGCTCAACGGTAAGGATACCATCCATGTCGAAAACGATCAGCGGCCTCAAGAAAGACACCTGCAGAGGTGCCAGGCCGACTGGGGTGGACGCCCTGGTCCACAGCTGGAATTTCCTCGCGACTCCTCCGTCCCGGCTCCCAACGAGCGTTGAGAATCTACGGTAAGGCTGCTCCCTTCCGGGCCTGACCCGGTCCCCATAGCCAAGGCGTCGATACGGCCCTCCGGCCGCATCAGAGCACCACTTCCAACCCCGAGGGACGTTACATCATGGTCGTCGCTTGGGCCAACTGCATACTGGTTGCGCCGCCCCCAGACTGTCGTCCCGCTGTAGACCGTGCTGCGGCCCGCCTTGCGACGGGAGGAAGGGCCTAGCTCCCCGACCAAGCCTGGCGGCGAGGCATATAACACACCCTATATAGATTTTGGCAAAATCCGTGCATATTCGAGAAGCGGCTCATGTTTACGATAACACTTTATTTTATGATCTTTCATCGATCATTACCGTGTATATCAAATTGGGGCATCAGCCGGGGAAGGGTTTTATATGTGTTGTTATAGATATGGGAGTGGTAAGGAGGCAAGATATGAGCGATGATGGAACCAGTGATCCCAAGGTGGACACGATATGTGTGAGGGATTTCACGATCACCGATGAATTCGTCTATGTGAACCAGTCAGTGGGAACCGGCGATCTCGCCAGGGAGCTCATGGGCGTCCCCAGGGGTGTAGTCTTCATCTTCAATGATGATGGCACCCCCGTTGGAGCCGTGACCGCCAGGGAGTTCCTGATCGCTGTAATGGAGGGGAAGAACCTCCTGGAGATGACCGCGGGGGACGTGATGAACACCAATATCATGGAGGTCGGCATAGAGGACAATATCTCCGAGGTGGTCCTTAGGATCTCCAAACATACGCCGTATGCCGTTGTGGTGAAGGATACCGACGGCGAGTTCATGGGATACTTCTCCCCCAAGGACTATCAAGAGGCGCTGAAGAAGACCGGCGCGGTTTGATGGGCCGTCGTGCTGCAGGGAGATGCTCCTGATGAGCATGCTTGTATTCACCCTGGCACTGGCGATAATTCCACTTCTTGTAACCGCGATCATGTCACTTCTGGCCTATGCGGAGTACAACGATGTGTATTCGTTCATGGATCGGGGATTTGAGGAGATCTTGGAGATCAGGAAGAAGAAGAGGCCCAGGTTCCTGATACTCATATCCCTGATGTTCATCAACGTCGTGTATTGCCTCGTCTTCATCGTGCTGATATTTGCCATGGTCCCCTCTCCCGATAACGTGCAGGAGAGGGCCATCATCATCGCAATTGCCCTGATGGGCAGCGGTGCCATCCTTTCTACCATCGCCATGAAATGGGCCATTACCAGGGTGGCCAGGGAGATGGTCCACGACCCGGATATTGACTATAAAGGTAAGACCCGAAAACAGATCAATGAGCTGAGAAAGGAGGACCTCTTCGGCCGCAGGTTGATCGAGGTCGTGATGCCGCATACACTTGCCGTATATGGTATGTTTATTGCCGTAATGATCCTGACGTTCTGCATGGCGGGGACCGCTGAGGGTGGGAACGGGACCGACCCGGAAAGCTTAGAGGAGCCCACCATCAACGCGGGGAACATCGATGATGTTGAGGTGGTGGGCCTTCTCATCGCCTTTTCATACATACCCTCCATGATGACGGGTATCATTCCCAAATGGGTGAAGGGGGATATAAGGTCCGGGTCCGTATTCGCCAGGAAGCTCATATTCGGGATGCTGGGATCCTTGCCAACCGTAATAAGCTTCTCGATATTCATAGCCGAGATGAGCAGTTGAACGGCCGATACGGGTAAACTATTATCTGTACAAAATGCGATGACGGCCCGAGGAGTCGATAATGCGGAAGCTTTTTTCCATCACAGGGGCACTTGACCATGGGTTAGGGAAGTTTCTTGAGAACCTCCCTGTCCTTCTGGGGTTGACGCTGCTCTGTGTGGTGCTATCCTATTCCCTGAAGATCGTGGACCTCATGTTGGGTGACGTACCTGTCCTTTGGGGCGTGGTACGGGTCCTTATGAGCATACTGTGCATCTCTGCCATGGTCTCCCTGGTCCAGGTCAGCATCGACCTGCAGTTCAAGAGAAAGCCGTTCTCAACTCTTCTGGTCCGGCCGATGAAATATATTTACCTGATTGTCGAGCACCTGCTGTTTACCATGATGGTGATGATGGGACTGCTTCTTTTTGTGATCCCGGGGATCTATCTTGGAGTGAGGCACTGCTTCTACGCCCATATCATTCTTGATCGGAGAGTGGGGCCGTTCAGGGCCTTCGGCATAAGCAGTGAGATGACGAACGGTTATAAGTTCGACCTCTTCTGTTTCCTCGTTGTTGTCGGCTTATTGAACGCCATCGGCTCGGCGATGCTGGGCGTGGGGCTGCTCTTTACGATCCCACTGACGATAATGGCATTTGCATACATCTACGAGAAGCTCCTTAAAAACAGAGGCGTGGCAACATCGCTGCCGACGGCAGTGCCATCAATGGCCTGATGCGGGTTCAAATCTTTACCGATGTTCGATAGGTCCCACAAATCGGAAAGTTTCATATGGCATCAACTCGTTGATAGATAGAGTAAGGAGGACAAATGTATGAACGGCCCTGCGAACGATGCCCACTTTGGCGTAGAAAGGAAATTTTGAAGAGGCATGACATATAAAATCTACGGATTTTAAAGAATAGATTATCTAACAAAGTAGAACAATATATTGATTGATAGAAACCGGGGGGAATATAATTTTTAATTTACAGGTGTTAAAATGGAAAAAAACAAATCTTTTACATTTCAGATATCATTAGGAATAATCTTGGTTTTTTTACTTGGAGGATTTATTGGATATTCCATCTCAAACAAAAGTTGTGAAGATATCGACGAAGAGTCGCAATCACCAATTTCTCGGATCCAATTCAATGTGAATGAGAATGAGTTGATAGAAATCCCGGAGACATATCTCTCTGAAAAAATATCAGAATATTTCTTCATAATAGATGACGAGGTCAGATTCTATGGCCTGGATTCCTTTGATCCAGATGGCATCATCGATGAATACAAATGGTACTTTTCAAATGCCGAGATAACAGAAATAGGAAAGCCTTCCGAAACTGATTTAATAGAACATGGAAGGATAGTTGAAAGGACCTTCCATAGAACAGGGACCTTCTGGGTGAATCTAACAGTTATTGACAATGATGGATTAATGAATACGACTACTATCAAAT